>CAMWUB010000018.1 GCA_947177345.1 uncultured Ruminococcus sp.
ATGTAAAATTATGCAAAATGTATAATAAAAAATCAACACCTGATTTGCAGGTGTTGAATAAATATATTAATTTTCGTCGTCGATACCAGCGATACTTGATTCTGTCGGACGGAAAAACCACATCCAACCGCTGTATTTGCCGTCGTTACCGACTTCTATGGAATAAGCCTGATCATTTATATTAACTTCCCCTCGGAAATGCTGACCAGTTTTTTCAGCGTGATTTGTCCATAACTCAAGCATATAGACATCATAGCCGTAATAGGCGAGCATTTCGGCAAGTCCACCGTTATATTGCAGGCACTGTCCCATTTTCTTGACCATACACGCACTGACCCAACTATCATTCCATATTTCCTTATAAAGTTCACCGGAAGCGTATGTAATATTTTTGTTTATCCAACGCCATGTATATTCAAGTTTATCGTAATTTGTCATATATGGCGTGAAATGTTCTTCTGCAAAATCGTCCATAATTTTTCTGTCAGCGTCCGTGACCTTATATGTATCAGAATAAAACGGCTTATCACCTTTTATGTTATAGAGTGGGTATGTATCATGCGGTGTGAGTTCCGCACTGTCGACTATTATTTTTGTAGGATTTACTTTTTCATTAATCCATTTTTCCGGTTCTTTATGAACATCATATAAATCAACATACGGCGTTATCTTATAACTGTATGTATTATCAGAAGTCATTATATTTTCACTGAGAGTTATTTTGTATTCAGTATCATTCAGAATTTCTTCTGTTTTGCCCTCCGGACTGAAAAACTCGAATTTATAACCTGATATATTATCAACCGGTTTCCATGATAAACTTAATTCATTTGTTTCCTCGTCGAATGACTGTGAGGCGTGCAAATCCGGCATATCCAGACCAAAATCAATATTTTCAAGACTTTCAATACATTCAGCGTATGTTCTTATATCGCTTATCTGCTTATTGTCACCGGTAGAAAGATATGCATAATACATCATTACCCATGTGGCATCTATTGCAAGTATTTCGCCGTCACCGTCTATATCGGCGGATTGCTTTTTTTCTTCAGACCACTCAACAGCCTTTCCGGTGGATTTATCCGAATAATACTGAAGTATTTCTGTTGCGTCGACTGCATCTACAGAGCCGTCATTACTAATATCACCCAGAATAAACATATCATCTGCAATTACAGGAACTGCCGTAAACACAGAGCTACATATAACAGTACTTAACAATCCGGAAATTATTTTTTTATTTCTTATTTTCACTATTGACCTCGTCAATCTGCCATAAGTCTGACCATAACAGCTTTCTGAGCATGAAGACGATTTTCAGCTTCTTCAAATATTTCCTTAGCGTGTGCCTCGAAAACTTTTTCAGTTATTTCTTCCTCACGGTGTGCCGGTAAGCAATGAAGTACTATGGCATCATTGTGTGCGACTGCCATTAATTCGTCATTAATCTGATAACCTGCAAAAGCTTTCTTACGGATTTCAGCTTCACCTTCCTGACCCATTGAAGCCCATACGTCAGTTATGAGAACATCTGCATTTTCAGCGGATTTTATCGGTGAATCTGTTATTTCAAAATTATCATACTTTTCTGCAAATCTGAGTATTTCTGCCGGTGGTCTGTAACCCTCCGGACAGGCAACAGATACAGCCATACCAACTTTAAGACAGCCTACAATAAGAGAATTTGCCATATTATTTCCGTCGCCGATAAAGCACATTTTAAGACCGTCAAAACTGCCTTTAAATTCACGGATAGTCATTAAATCGGCGAGTACCTGACATGGATGGCAGAAATCTGTAAGACCGTTTATTATCGGAATACTTCCGTATTCAGCGAGGTCTTCAACTTCTTTCTGTTCAAATGTACGTATCATAATACCGTCAAGATAACGTGACAGCACTCTTGCGGTGTCCTGAACCGGTTCGCCTCTGCCTATTTGCAAATCGTGTGACGACAAAAACAACGGATATCCACCAAGCTGATACATACCGGTCTCGAAAGATACACGGGTTCTTGTAGATGCTTTCTGGAAAATCATTCCGAGTGTCTTTCCTTTAAGATACGGGTGCGGTATACCGTGTTTGAGTTCATATTTGAGCTGGTCGGCAAGATTGAGTATATCAATAATTTCCTCACCGGTCAGGTCGAGCATTTTAAGTAAATGTTTCATTGGAATTTATTCCTTTCGTTGAATTTATTGTTTTTTGTTTCTTTTTTCCTCTGCTATTTTATGAATAGCTTCGGGCTGACGGTTTGCGTCACCATAAATCTTATCTATGAAGACCGCAAAAAGTGGTATATAATCATCAAAAAGTTTATCATCTATTTCCAGTTCGTATTGTAATTCACCGGAAGCAGATACAACCGTTTCGATTGACCCCTTTTTCTCGTCATTTAACATGATTGCAAAATCACGTTTATTTTCGGTAGTCAGTTTATAGGTTATGTCATTTCCCCTGCACTCTATCATAGGTTCATAAAACTTGTTTTTACATTGAAGATTCATGAAAACATCATCATTAAGAATTATGGAATATGAAAGCGAATCAGTACTTGAAGCCAAAAGTGTATAAAGATGATAGTTACTTGCGTCAAGAAGCACCAGTCTGTTATTACTGCCGAATCCTTTCTTTTTGATACTGTAAAGGGTTCTGGATTTTTTATCCTCAACGATATACTTGTTATTTCCCTTGATAAGTATAATTAATTCCATAAATCATTCCTCCATTATATCAATCAGAATTTTAAGACCGTCTCCGATTTCCTGCTCAGATATAGTAAGAGGCGGAAGAAGTCTTACTTTATTCTTTGCTGTAAGTACAAGAAGCCCGTTATCAAGAGCTTTACGTGCAATATCGGCAGATTTTTTTGTTTTGAGTTCTATTCCTATCATCAGACCCATTCCGGAAACAGATTTTACTTCACCGCATTTTGAAAGTCTGTCAATAAAAATTTCTGCTTTTGCCGAAACTGATTCAAGGAAATTTTCTTCTGAAAGTCTTTCAAGTACTGCAAGACCTCCGGCACAGGCAATAGGATTTCCTCCGAATGTAGAACCATGTGTACCGGCGGTCAATACATTACTGCATTTTTCAGTTGTAAGGCAAGCACCCATTGGAATCCCACCAGCAATACCTTTCGCAAGAGTAGTTATATCGGCTTTTTTTCCGAAATGCTCACCTGCAAGGAATTTACCGGTACGTCCTACACCCGTCTGAATCTCATCGGCAATAACAAGTACGTCCTTTTCTGCACAGAGTTCATAAACGGCGTTAACAAAATCCTTATCAAGAACATTTACACCGCCTTCACCCTGTATGTACTCCAGCATTACCGCACATACAGTATCGTCAAGTTTTTCCCTGAGGTCATCTATATTATTTGCCTCGACGTTTATAAATCCCTCTACAAACGGAAAGAAATAATTATGAAAAACTTCCTGACCTGTTGCCGATAATGTCGCAATGGTTCTGCCGTGGAATGAATTTACAAGAGTTATAATATTATGTCTGTTTTTTCCGTACTTGTCAAAACTATACTTTCTTGCGATTTTTATAGCACATTCATTAGCTTCCGCTCCGCTGTTACAGAAAAACACGGAATCATATCCGGTAATTCCACAGAGTTTTCCGGCAAAATCTGCCTGAACTCCTGTATAGTAGTAGTTAGAAGTATGCTGTAAGTCCCTGACCTGCTCACACACTTTGTCAACCCACTTTTCGTCACAGAATCCAAGCGAATTAACACCGATACCGCTTCCGAAGTCTATATATTCCTTACCGTTTTCGTCAGTACATTTTCTTCCGTCGCCTTTCTGCATTACAAGCGGATAACGTCCATATGACTGCATAACGTGTTTGTCAAATTTTTCCATTGTGTTCATAAAAAACAGTCTCCTTTCAACAGTCTGTATTATTTTCAGACAATTTAACAGTTATCTATATAATTATAACTCTATTTGTACTTTAAAATCAATATCCATATCTATTAAATAAGTAAATTTTCTGTTTATCGGTTATTTGATTATACAAATTGTGTGCCTATACCCTCATTAGAGAGTATTTCAATCAGTATAGAATGCGGTACTCTGCCGTCTATTATGACGGTCTTTCTTACACCACGCCTTACAGCCTCCACACAACAGTCAATTTTAGGAATCATACCACCGGAAATAATACCACGTCTCTTCAGGAACGGTACTTCACTGACGTTCACTTCCGGAATCAATGTTGACGGGTCATCTTTATCACGGAGTAATCCGGCTATATCTGTCATTAATATAAGATTTTCCGCACCGAGTTCAGCAGCTATTCTTGCAGCGGCGGTATCGGCATTTATATTATATGTGTTTCCGTATTCATCTGTTGCAACTGTTGCAATTACCGGAATATTTCCGTTAGCGAGTGCATCAAGAATAGGTTTCGTATTTATGTTTGTAACACGTCCTACCCAGCCTAAGTCCTGACCGTCTTCAGTAGTTTCACGTTCAGCGGTAATCATACCGCCGTCTATTCCGCATAAGCCGACGGCATTGCCCTTATGCTGTGAAAGCAACTGCACAAGTTCTTTATTGACCTTTCCGGCAAGTACCATTTTCACGACATCTACAGTTGCATCATCTGTATAACGCAGACCGTTCACAAAATGACTTTCTATACCGAGTTTCTTTAACATATCGTTAATTTCAGGACCACCGCCGTGTACGAGAACTACTTTCACGCCGACAAGCGACAATAAAACAATATCTGTCATAACTGCGTCTTTGAGTTCCTTGTTAGTCATGGCGTTTCCGCCGTATTTTATTACGAGAATTTTATTATTATACTTCTGAATATAAGGCAAGGCATTTATAAGTACCTGTGCCTTATCGTTATTTGAAATTTTTTCCATTTTATTTACTCCATTAAGAACGGTAATCACCGTTTATTTTTACGTAATCGTATGTAAGGTCACAACCCCATGCAATAGCTTTACCTGCTCCGTTACCTATGGAAATATCTATTATTATTTCCTCTTCCGAAAGTATTTCTTTAGCTTTATCCTCCGAAAATTCAACGCCTGCACCGTTTCTGCATACTTCAATAGTTCCATTCGCTGAACCTATCGAAACACATACCTTATTTATATCAAAATCGGCGTCAGCATATCCGACAGCACATAAAATACGTCCCCAGTTTGCATCTTCACCGAACATTGCAGTTTTAAACAAACTCGACGTTATAACGGATTTTGAAACAATTTCGGCTATTTTTTCCGTATCAGCTCCGTGACAGATACACTCAATAAGTTTAGTTGCCCCCTCACCGTCACGAGCCATTTTTCTTGCAAGATTCATCATTACAGCGTACAGTGCATTGACAAACTTTTCATAGTCTTCACTATCGGATTTTATCTGATTATTTCCGGCTGTAGCGTTTGCGAGTATGCAGACCATATCATTTGTTGAGGTGTCACCGTCAACGCTTACACGGTTAAGTGTAACCTTTACAACGTCACTCAATGCACGCTGTAAAAATTCCGCTGAAATATCAATATCTGTTGTTATGAATGTAAGTGTAGTTGCCATATTCGGATGTATCATTCCACTACCTTTAAGCATACCACCCATTGTACAGGTTTTTCCGGAAATTTCAAACTGTACAGCGACTTCTTTTACTTGTGTATCGGTAGTCATGATAGCCTCGACTGCTCTTGAATTACCGTCGTAAGTAAGTCCGGAAACAAGTTCCTTCATACCGTTTGCAATTGGTTCGATAGGTAGAATCTGTCCGATAACGCCAGTAGATGCTACTATTATATCTTCATCATTTATACCGGTTTCGGCAGATACAAGGCTACACATTTTACGTGCTTTTTCTATACCGTCGGCATTACAGGTATTGGCATTTACCGAATTTACTATAACCGCTCTTGCATTGCCGTCTTTTATATGCTCCTTTGTGACTATAATCGGTGCTCCCTTTACTTTATTAGTAGTATATACTGCCGAGGCTGTACATAAATTATCGGCTACTATCAGGGCAAGGTCATTTTTCTTCTTCGTCGGAAGTGCATTGTTTGCTATTGCGGAATTTTCTTCCGTACTGGTGAGCGGTTTATGAGCAAGTCCGCATTGTATGCCGTTAGCTTTAAATCCTTTCGACGCACATACACCACCGTCAATGAATGTTACTCCCTTAACTTCCTTTAAATTCATTCTTTACATCTCCTTTATTAAGTATCTATACGTACCAACTCACAAAGAGCTTTATTCCGATAAGAAATATCGTCTCTTAAAGTAAAGCCTTGTTTCTCCCAGAAAGCATTTCCGACTTCGTTATACCTGAAAACCAGCAATGCAACTTTGCTTATTCCCTCGTTTTTCAAAGCTGAAAGACAAGTATCCACAAGCTTTGTTCCTATTCCGCATCGCCTGTATTTTTCAGCAACGGACATATGATATATATAACCTCTGCGACCGTCATTTCCGCTGATAATTACGCCTGCAATTTCACCGTTTTGTTCTGCGACAAAACAAGTTGACGGATTGCGTTCAAGAAAACGCTTTATTCCCTCATGAGAGTCATCAACATTATTGAAACCCATATTTCTGCAAGACATCCAAAGAGCATAAACGCTGTCATAATCTGCAATATTCATTTTGCGTATATTCATTGTTAATACCTCCGTCTGAAACTTATACAAGTCCTGTTGTTTCGTCAATGCCCATCATGATATTCAGGCACTGGACACCCGCACCGCTTGCACCCTTGCCGAGATTGTCAAGACGTGAACACAATAAAATCTGTTCGTCGTTTCCGAAAACAAATACCTGTAATTTATTCAGTCCGCTGAGAGTATTCGAAGCAAGGAAAAATGTTTTCTGTTCTTCTGCTGACATCATGGGCATGACTTCAACAAGTTTAGCGTTTTCATAGTGCTTTGAGTACATCTCGTGAATTTTTTCTACAGTGATATTTTTATCAAGCTGACGAGTTTGTATCGGTACGCTTACAACCATACCGCTGTAATAATCGCATATTATCGGATTGAACATGGGTTTATATTTCAGTCCGGAGACCGCTTGCATTTCCGGTAAATGTTTATGCTCCTGCGAAAGTGCATACTGTCGAGGGCTATTGAACTCCTCCGGCTTTTCGTTACTCTCGTAAATGGCTATGGCTTTCTTACCTGCTCCGCTGTACCCTGATGTCGCATACGCAAATACCGGAAAATCTTCCGGAATTATACCATTTTTCACAAGCGGGTACACTATCGAGGCAAAACCGCTTGCATAACAACCGGGAACAGCTACACGATTTGAATTTTTTATCTTTTCACGGTGAGCAGGTGATAATTCCGGAAATCCATAAGCCCACGCCGGATTTGTACGGTGTGCTGTCGATGCGTCAATGATTCTTACGTGGTCATTGTTCACAAAAGATACAGCTTCACGTGATGCCACATCTGGCAAGCACAAAAATGTATAATCCGACATATTTATAAATTTAGCTCTTTCTACAGGGTCTTTGCGTTTTTCCTCGCTGATTCGGAGTATTTCAACATCATTTCTGTTTGCGAAACGCTCCATAATTTTGAGACCGGTCGTACCCTCCTGACCGTCTATATAAATCTTTACAGACATTTTTTATTTCCTCCGGTTTTTTCTGTTAGTTTTTCGCTGGTACTTCGCACGCTTAGGGTCTTCCAAATCGGATTCATCTTCAATAAGCGAATGCCATACGCTTATCACGAGCGTAAGAAGCACTATCAGTACAAACCAGAATATATGTCCTTTTGTATTGACAGCTATCCATATACCCATGACTATTTCACCGATAATCCATATCATACCCATCAACAGCGAAAGTCCCATTATAAATATTATATCTTTTTTCTTCATACTTCGAGAGCTTTTCTTGCTATGGAAATCTGTTCCGTTACCGATTCCGGTGATGGTGCACCCTCCGATTTTCTTTCACGGACACAAGTTTCAAGATTTATCGCATCATATACATCATTGTCGAAAAGTTCTGTCATTGCCTTGTAATCCTCTATTGGTAAGGTTTCAAGTGTGAGATTTTTTTCTATACACTGTGCTACAAGCGTACCGGTTATCTTATAAGCATCTCTGAACGGCATACCTTTCTTGACAAGGTAATCTGCACAATCGGTAGCGTTTATGAATCCTCTTGCGGCGGCGTTACGCATATTTTCCTTTAATACTTTCATTGTGGAAATCATCGGAATAAATGTCTTCACGCAAAGTTTGACGTTATCTACAGCATCGAAAATTGCTTCCTTATCTTCCTGCATATCCTTATTATATGCAAGCGGTAAGCCTTTCAGCATTGAAAGCAATGTAACCAAATCTCCGTTTACCCGTCCGGTCTTGCCCCTTATGAGTTCCGTAATATCCGGATTCTTTTTCTGTGGCATTATTGAAGAACCAGTTGCAAAAGCGTCATCTAATTCTATGAACTTAAATTCCCACGAACACCACATTATTATTTCTTCTGAAAATCTTGAAAGATGTGTCATTATAAGCGATAATGCACAATTCAGTTCAACACAGAAATCACGGTCTGAAACGCCGTCGAGACTATTCGGCATAGGTGCGGTAAAGCCGAGTAATTCAGCGGTCTGCTTTCTGTTCGTACGGTAAGTTGTTCCGGCTAATGCACCGCTACCCAGTGGACAGTAATTCATTCTTCTTGATACATCTTTCAGGCGGTCTAAATCTCTAAGAAACATGAATACATACGCCATTAAATGATGTCCGAATGTTATCGGCTGGGCTCTCTGTAAGTGCGTATATCCTGACATTATTGTTTCCTTATGATTTTCTGCCATATCTATGAGAGTTACTACAAGTTTCCTGACAAGTGCATATATCTCCTGAATTTCGTCACGCAGATAAAGTCTTATATCTACTGCAACCTGGTCATTACGTGACCGTGATGTATGAAGTCTTTTTCCGACGTCCCCTAAACGTTTTGTAAGTTCCGCCTCAATGAACATATGAATATCTTCGGCAGACGGGTCAAGCTCCAGTTTTCCGGAATCTATATCCGCAAGTATACCCTTTAATCCGTCGATAATCTGTAAACTATCCTCTTTTGAAATAATTCCGCAGTCGCCTAACATTGTAGCGTGTGCAATACTCCCCTGTATATCGTGACGGTACATTCTGCCGTCAAAAGCTATCGACGAATTGAATGCGTTTACTGTATCGTCAATCTTCTTGGAAAATCTTCCAGCCCACATCATATCAGCCATATTTTTATATCTCCTTTATAATTTATTAAGTATTATTAAAATAAAATGGAATTTTTCAATATCCTAATTTTTCATGAATCAAAATTACTTCAAATTCTCCTGTCATAGGTTTACCCCATAAAACAGAAAATCCTCTGCAAATTCTTTCCGGACTTTTGCAGTCATAGCATTTATCACCCTTAACAGCACAAGGAGTTTCAGCTCCGACTCTTTTCGCATTTAATGGAGCAGCTATATTTCTTGCACGATACAGAGCACTTTCATAGTTTTTTTCTATTTTATTCTCACCAACTATAAGATAAACTTTTTCGTGACCATAAAAAATTGAAGCAATCCGATTACAATTACCATCAATATTTATGATTTCTCCTGTTTCAGCCAATCCATTCACAGAAGATACATAAATATTTGCATTATTAGCCTCAAGCCTTACTTCTTTGCTTGTTTTACCTTCTGGTATTCGCTGATGCCAGAACACAGTATTATGACTTTTGAGTGTTTCATATAGCCCCATTTGTTCAAGTGTCATTGAGCCACCGAATCCAACAGTTTTATTATCAATTTGGAAATCCAGATACTTAACTGCTTCACAGGTTTTTTCAAAAATTGTTACTGAATATCCCATGTTTTTCAGATTTTCTTCTACAATAGAAAAAATCAATTAATTCTTCCTCCTATCAACATATAAATTCAAATTTATATAATCAGTTCGATTTCCTCAACATTGCAACCATTGTATATCTTTTTATTCCAGTTTTCTGTAATCCATTTTTTGTCTATGCTCCCTGAATTTTCAGACTTTGCTTCTGCCGGAAAAATATACTCAATATGTCCGGCACAATATCCGGATATACAATACAAAGCAAACGGACTGTTATTTTCATTGACTGACGGATATTCACAAATCATAAAGTCAACGTATTCCTCACAAAACGGATATTTTCCTTTAAACCTGAAAACCGTTCCCCTGTACAGTTCCGAACCTGTATAATCAATTAACTTCATATATTACATCTTTGGCATAGGTGCGGTATATAATCCTAATTTATGGAAATTATACCATTCCGATATTTTTTCCTCACTGGCGACGTCAAGAGCAAGTAAAATTTCCTTTGCAAATTCTAACGGTGCGGTACCGTTAGCGGTAATAACGTTCTTATCCCTGACCGCCTGATGACAGATATATTTTGTCTCTCCGTTATATGCTGTACCTGCCCATTGTTTCAGGTCGTTGATGTCGTTACTTGTATGCATTACTTCATTTAATACTCCGGCTGTACCTAAAAATGCAGATGCATCACAGATACCGCCTAATATCTTCCCTTTTTTATAACAATCCTCTACAAGAGTTTTTATCGGTTGTGTATTCTGATTTCTCCAGGTCATTCCACCGATTAAAATCAATGCTTCATAGTCTTCCGGTACTGATAACAAATCATAATCCGGCAATACACGAAATCCGCCTATTGACTGTACGTAATCTTTTGATAACGATACTGTCTTTATATCATACTGTCCCTGTCCTAACATGGTTATCGCAGATGTTATATATGCAGATTCCCAGTCCGCATACTGCTGTAAAATTACAAATAAAATTTTCTTACTCATTTTATTTCCCCCTGTTTATAAATCCAATAAAAAGAAATCGTTTATATCGCCATCTTTATAAGGGTGACTGAATTTTATCGGCAAATCCTCTTCAATAATTTTCCTGAATCCTGCTTTTTTATAAAATTTATGTGCTCTTTCCGTATTACGTGGTGTATCAAGTAAAATAATTCTATAGCCTTTTTCTCTTGCAAAAGACAAAAGAACATCATAAAGTTTTCTGCCAACATGATTAGGTGTACCCTGATAGCTTTCATATACAAAAAATTTCTTTAAAACAGCGATTTCCGCACTATACGGCATTATTCCTATTGTACCTATCAGTTTATCGTTATCTGTAGCAATCCAAAAATTACCACCATTATTTATATATGATTCAACAATATTCAATAAATCGGGCTGGTTGTCTACTGTAACATATGGTCTTGTACCGTCATTCTGAAAATGCAAAACAATATCTATGACATCTTGTGTGTATTTTTCTTCAAACTGTCTTATTGTAATCAATTTATCCTCCATAACCATGAATTTTATTGAACATTACATTTAAAGTACAACAGGCAGGAGTTACCCTGCCCGTGCAAAATTTATTATTAAAACCGATTAAATTACTTGTTGTCACGTTTCTGGTCGAGTTTTGCCTTGACGTGTATCGGAAGTCCGAACAGATTTATAAAGCCTGTAGCATCTGCCTGATTATATACTTCGTCAGCGTCGAATGTTGCAACTTCTTCATCATAAAGTGTATACGGTGAAGTTACACCGGCATTTATGATATTTCCCTTATAGAGTTTAAGTTTAACGTCACCGGTAACAGTCTTCTGTGTTTCGGTAACAAATGCACTCATTGCCTCACGTAATGGTGTAAACCACTGACCGTTATATACGATATCCGCAAACTTTATACTCAGATACTGTTTAACTCTTGCTGTTTCCTTATCGAGACAGAGGGTTTCAAGTACTTCGTGTGCGTGATAGAGGATTGCTCCACCTGGGGTTTCATAAACACCTCTTGACTTCATGCCGACAAGTCTGTTCTCTACGAGGTCTGCAAGTCCAATACCGTTTTCACCACCAAGTTTATTAAGTGTGGTTACTATTTCTGTACCGTTCATTTCCTTGCCGTCGATAGCTGTCGGAATACCCATTTCAAAATGTATTGTAACATATGTGGGCTTATCCGGTGCATTTATCGGTGATACGCCTAATTCAAGGAAGCCTTCCTTTTCATACTGCGGTTCATTAGCAGGGTCTTCAAGGTCAAGACCTTCGTGGGAAAGATGCCAGATATTCTTATCCTTGGAATAGTTTGTCTCTCTGTTAATCTTTAATGGTATATCATGAGCCTCGGCGTAATTTATTTCCTCGTCTCTTGACTTGATATTCCATTCTCTCCACGGTGCTATGATAGCCATATCCGGTGCGAATGCCTTTATAGCAAGTTCAAAACGTACCTGGTCATTACCCTTGCCGGTACAGCCGTGACATATAGCATCTGCACCCTCTTCTATAGCAATTTCTGCTATCTTCTTTGCGATTATCGGACGTGCAAATGATGTACCTAACAAATATCTGTTTTCATAAACCGCACCAGCCTGTACAGTCGGGAAAACGTAATCCTGTATAAACTCTTCCTTTAAGTCGAGAACGATAAGTTTTGAAGCTCCTGTTTTCTTAGCCTTTTCGTCGAGACCGTCAAGTTCCGTACCCTGTCCGACATCTGCTGATACTGCTATTACTTCGCAGTTATTGTAATTCTCCTTAAGCCACGGAATTATGATAGATGTATCAAGTCCGCCGGAATAAGCAAGTACTACTTTTTTTATTTCCTTAGCCATTGTAAAAAAACCTCCTGAAAAATATTCAATAAATATATTATACACTTATTCCAGACATTGTCAAGGGGTTTTGCATAAATA
>CAMWUB010000019.1 GCA_947177345.1 uncultured Ruminococcus sp.
CACCCATATCGATACCCAGAGTGTTACCCCATTCGAGAAGATTTCCGACGGCGTCACCGTTTTCAAGTTTATCTTCGACAGTTTTCTTAAAAACGTCAACAAACTCTTCGGAACTTGCAAGACTGGCTTTGTTACTCCATTTCAGCAGACTATCAACATCAAGACCCTGTTCAAGACGTTTCTGAATAGTTTCTCTGTAAGCGGTCTGAAATTCGTTGGAGTTAATTAGAGTATCATCTCCATTACTGAATCCCCAGTCAAGCAGATATTCAATATCCTGTCCATTTGCAAGACGTTCCCACAGATAATCATTGAAGTTATCAGCACCACCGAAAGTTATTTCCGGCTTGTAACTTTTGTTAATTGCAAGCTGTAAAAAGTCAGTAATATCATGCCCGTTTTCTCTTTGTTTCTGAATAACTTCACGCCAGTTGTTGTCAAACAGGTCCGCCGGAGACATATTCAGGTCATCAGCAAAAGCAATCATTGGTGAAACGTCAAGACCTTTTTTAAGATATTCGTCAAAATATTTTTTAAAATTATCTCTCCAGACTTGTTTCGGGTCTGTATCGGCAATTGAGGCATTTTTCATGACAGTTTCAAGTTCTTTGCCTAACTCATCAACTGAAGTCTGTGATATTTTTTTTGAATTTAACAGAAAAAGCGATTGAATCTTTTCCAGACTGTCAGTATAAGCCTGTAAACGCTGTTCTGCATCGGTGGCAGATTCATCAAGAGTTGTGCTTGTTAAATCTTTTTCCGCATAGATAATTTCAGCCATGCGGTCATACTGTCCGAGTGAGTAAGCCTCGTATAATTGGTCTTCTTTCTCGAAGTATTCGCTTGTTGCTTCATATCTGTTCTTTGCCAGTTGTCTTTGGTCTTTTGCCTGTTGAGCGTTTACACGGGCATAATACATGGCTAATCCAGCTTCATATTCTTCACCTGTCTGCAATAAACTTTGCAGTTCTTTTTCTATATTGTCACTGTAAAATGATACTTCTGACGGGTCACGTCCGGTAAGTTCTTTAAAAGTTTTTTCGGCTTCTTCAAATATTTTCAGTTTTTCTTGATATTCCTTGTCATACTTTTCGTAGTCCGTTCGTGCCTCAATACGCTGTTCGGTCATTTCAGTGGAGTTCGCAAGATAAGCATCAAGCATCATTTCCGCCTGTTTTTTGGTTATAACATTATCTATTTCATCAGAAAGTGTTCGGTAGTTATTAATCTGATTTCCGGTCATTGAGTATTCAGTACCGAGTGCGGAATTTAACTCATTCAGTATATATTCCGCACGTGCCTGGTCTTTCTGCTGGACGTTTCCGTATTGGTCAGCAAGTTTGTCAAGCTCTGTCCATAAATCATGAGTGCGGTCGGTCTGATTCTGAATACCGTCGACATTTTCATAAAAAGCGTCGTTTAAATCCTTGATTGCCTGTCTTTTGTCAGCAAGTAATTGTAGTTCTTCATTGTGTTTTTCTATGAGAAGTTCACTTTCCGTCTTAACATCAAGCTGTGAGTTTTTGTAGGCTATAAGACCAGCTGTTAATGCTGTAACAGCGGTTGCTACTGCTATAAGTGGATGTGCAGAAATAGCAGTATAAGTTAGTTTTACCGCCGGAATAAGCTTATTTATTAAATTTTCAGCAAGTTTACTTACGCCTATAATACCAACTGCCGTACCAATTGAAGTAAGAACTGGTGTTACTTTTTGTAAATTTTCAATAAGTTTCGGAACGTTCTTTATAGCATTTGTCACAAAATTGAAGACAGGTTCAATAGCTTTCTGAATTTTCGGCATTTGTACGGTTGCATATTGAGTAAGGTCACGGAGTGCCGGATTTAGTTCTTTGGAAATGGCTATTTTTACGCCGTCAAAAGCACTTTCAAACAGCGTTTTGTCGCCCTGTAGGTTGTCAAGCATAGTTTCCGACATTTCTTTTGCCTTGCCGTCTGCATTTTCGATAGCCGTTGAAAGTTTCTCAATGTCAGACGGTGCGGAGTTCATTAGGGCGAGAAATCCCGACATTGCATTTTTACCGGCAATTTCCTCGGCGTTTGCAGCCTGTTCGGCTTCGCTTAACTGATTCCAACCAACTCTCAAATCTGCCAGTATATCGGATAATTCACGCATTGTGCCGTCAGCGTTTGCACCATTTACGGTAAACTGACCGAGTTTTTCGCCTGTAAGCATAATGCTTCCTGACATATTAGTAAGAATGGTTCTGAGAGACGTTCCAGCTTGAGATGCTTTAATACCAGAGTTAGCCATAAGTCCGATAGCTTCGGCGGTATCTTCTATGGAAAATCCTAAAGCACCGGCTACCGGAGCGGCATATGTGAAAGTCTCGCCCATCATAGCGACGTTTGTATTTGCGTTTGAAGATGCTGCCGCCAGAACGTCCGCAAAGTGTGCGGAATCGCTTGCCTGTAGTCCGAAAGCGGTCAGAGCGTCGGTTACAATGTCGGAAACACTTGCAAGACTTTCACCAGAAGCAGCGGACAAATCCATAATACCGTCAAGTCCGGACACCATATCATTGACTTTCCAGCCTGCCATAGCCATATAACTCATAGCCTCAGCGGATTCAGCGGCGGTAAATTTTGTAGTAGCACCCATTTCTTCGGCTTTTTCCTGCAATAATGCGACTTCATCCGCCATAGCTCCGGAAATTGCCACAACGTTTGAAATCGCTGATTCATATTCCGTACCGGTTGCCACAACGTCCTGAGTGAAGTTTTTAAGTGCAGTCCAGGCAAGTTCTATACCTTTCGTGATTACGTTTGCGAAAACGTTTCCTAAAACAGAGTAACCACCGTTTGCAGAGTTTTCCGCCTGCTCACCAGATTCCTGAAGTTCGTCACCGAGTTCATCAATATTTTCTGCTGTATTGTCGGAATTATTGCCTAATTCTTCCACACGATTTGATGCTTCTGTAAGCTGATTTTCAAAGTTTCTTGTATTGTTTTCAGAAAGTTCAATTTCACGTTGAAAAGCTCTGAACTGTTCTTCTGAAACGGTTCCGATACGGACATTTTCTTCCATTGAACGCTGAGAATTTTCAAGACCTTGTACTTCCCGTTCAGCTCTCTGGACTTTGTCAATAAATTTATCATATGCATCTTTGTCAATTTCACCGGACTGGAATTTCTGTTCAAAATCGGATTGCTGACTTTTGAGGTCATTCAGCTTGTCGGTAGCTTTCTGAAGTTTTTCTTTGAATTTGTCGTAAGCCTGACGGTCAATGTCGCCGTCTCTGAAAGCCTGTTCAATGCCTTTTTGTGCCTGTAACAGAAGATTAGTCTTTTCCTTGCTGTTCTCGATAGCTTTAGTTAAGACTTCCTGTTTCTGTTGCCAGAGAATTACAGAATCTTTGTTCTGATTTAACGCACGTCTGATTTCACCGAGTTCACTTGTTGCATTTTTTCCCGATTTTTCAATGTTTTTCAGTGCGGTATCAAGTCCGGTAGTGTCCGCACCGATTTTAATGTTAATACCTTTGATTTTACTGCTTGCTATGCGAACCACCTCCGAAAAATTTCTTTAAAGCCGATTTGTCGGGCTTGTCAAGGCTATAATAGTAGGCATTTTCAAGATATTCTCTGCCGGATTCAGTCTGATTACAGTTGTAAATCCATGCGTCATGGAGATAGCCCCAGAAGCTGAAAATATCAAGGTTTTCAGCCTCCGGAACTGTCATATTTGTATAATCAGCGACTATTTTTGAATCACGTGAATTGTTTAAAAAATATACCTTACCGCCCTGCGTAGGGTAGTAAGGTATTTTCAGTTTGGGTCGTTTTCTCTTTCGCCGTTAATCCACTTCGGAAATTCCGTTGTAAATCGCTGAATATCAAAGACTGAAAAGCTATCAAGCACATCTCCAACAGTGACAGGTATTTTTTCAACATTGTTGTTGCAGATTTCAGCGATTGCTTCAAAAAGTGCGTTATCGTTCTTTGCGACAGCGTATTTTTTGTAGTAAAGACGTGGTGACGGCGGATTGATAGTGAGGTTTGTGCCGTTATCAAGGGAAAAATTAAACGTTCTCATTCTTCTGCCTCCGGTGTTGAGGGTTCAATAATTTCTTCTTCGTAAATAAGTATTGTTCCTTCGTTGTCAAGTTTCGGTTCAAGTTCAAACTTTGACTGAACAATAGTTTCGCTGTCAGGCTTGAAAGCAGCCTCCCAGCCTCCCGTATTTACGCCTACACCGGTTATGCGAATATCGCCGTCTACAGGGTCATGATATACACCACGAATCAGATAAAGCTTGCCGTTATAATTCTGCATACCGCCGATTTTCGTTATACGCACGCCGTCTTTTTCTTCTGTTCTTGCTGTTGATATGTTAGTTTCAAGTGTTTTGTAGTTCCATGTGATATTTCCGTATTCTATAGAGGCATTCTCACTTACAATACGGCGTTTTTTTACCTTTCCGTCATCAGATTCTGCCACGTACCATTCAGCACCATAATTTATATTTGCACCGTTTTTTGTATGTCCTATCATGTGGTCTTCGGTTTCAAGTTCCTCTCTGGGTGGGATTATACCCTTCCATTCGTCGAAATAAAAATCCATAGAACCGATTGGAATTTTATTCAGTTCCTTTGTCTGAGTATGTGCCATATTAATACTCCTTTATTTTTTGTATAGTTGTAAAAGAAAATACTGTCATAAACATATTTTCTGTTTGTAGGTATGTGTCGCCGTCTTTGTCAATCTCGACGGAACGGAAAAGACTTTCAATTTTCCGCTCCAAATCAGGATTTTTCTTTTCTGAATAAAGCTCTATACGGATAGTGACACGGCGGTATAAGTTGTGTTTGTCCGCACCCTGAATTTCCGTTCCTGCCTCAAGATAGGCTATAAACGGCAGTTTCTGTGGATTGTCAAATTTCAGGTAAGCAACGGGAATATCAAGAGTGCGGAGTTTTTCATAGATTTCTGCCAATTCCATTATAAGCCCTCCAGAAGTGCGTTTACTTTTTCTTCGACGTTTTGATTCGTTGATTCAACGTGTTCAAATGCCGGTACTTCGCCGTAAATACGCCCTGTACCGTCTTTCAGAAGATGACCATTTTCCAGCAGATGTACAAGCTGGTACTTCTTGTTATGAACAGTAACAGTCAGAACGCCTTTTTCTTCGGTGGTGGTAGTAGTCCAGCTGTCTTTATAATGCTTGGAATTGCCAGTATTTACGCCATATTCTTTTTTACTTATCCGTGATTTACTCTCAACTTCCTGTTTAGCTTCACGTGCAATTGTCTTAATGCCGTTGGTTAAAGTTTTCTTGTTTTCGTCAAGGTTGAATTTTACAATTTCAGTAATAGCCTCTGAAAGTTCCTCCGGAGAGATAATTATATTTGACATATTATTATGTTCTTTCAATAGCTTTCATTATAAGAATACTGTCAGCAGATTGCAGATTGTTAATATCAGTTATATCATATATCTTGCCTTTGTATTTAATGAAATAGTCAGTCTTGTTAATTTCCGCAAGTTTACGGCAGAATCTCACTTTAAAGCTGAGAGTGTTTTCTTCATGATGTTCACGTGCAGACCAGTATTCACGTCCCGAAACTCCCTGCACGGATGTCCAGCATGAATAGAAATCAATAGTTTCTGTGAGTTGATTTCCTATTTCGTCGCTGTGATGCGTCCGTTTCTGAAAAGTTATCCGCTGATTTAGTTTACCTGTATCAGTACTGATTTTCATTGCTTTCCGCCTCACTGTACTGTAGCTGTAGCACGATTGAATGGATTGTATACCGTACTTTCTGAGAAATGCTCTTTGTATTTGAAATTTCCATGTATTTCCTGTGTTCGTACCAGTCGGAAATCAACACAAGCAATAACAGTTTTACACGTTCGTCTGATTCGTCGGGTTGGTATCCGACAGCATCACGAACATAACGCCGTGCCGAATCTAAAAGCATTTCAAGTATTCTGTCGTCGTCGTCGAAGTCGATTTTCAGATACTCTTTTATCAGGTCAAGAGACATTGAATCACCTCAGAAGTCAGGTCGTTGCAAGGCTGAGCTGTCCGGCAATATAGCACTTGTCAGAAGAATCATTCTGAACGACATCCAGAAACTCTATAAGACGTGCATATGTAGTGTTTCGGGTGAATCCAGCCTCACTTGACGTTGCAAAACTCATAAGATTAAGTTCAACGAACTTTACACCCTCTTCAATATTGCCGTAATATATGGGCGTTTTTCCGCTCTTTGTGGGTAACATTGCATTGCTGAAAACGTGAACAGGATAACCGGCAAAGCGTCTGACAGTTGGATTTGTAGGGTCAGGCTGTAAAATCGGTCTGCCGGTGGTATCAAGTGCAAGGTCTAAGAAGTCAAATCCGTCCTGATTGGTGACAATTATGGTATTGTAGAGTGATGCCGGGTCTAAATCCTTGTTGATTGAAGATTTCAGCGACTGCCAACCGGTAAGATTCTTTATTGTCTTGCCCTTGTTGAGTGCATCAATAGCCATGATATTTTCAGTAATAACCGCTTTTTTAGCGAAAATATCAACGATATATGACAGTAAATCATTATCGGTAAGTGCAAGAAGAGTATTTGAAAGCTGAATTAAAGCCCCTTTTTCTTTCAGACTGAAAGAAAGTTTGCTGAACTTTATGTCATCCGCTTCCGTACCGTCTGTGCCGTCCGTGAAATCAGTCAGACCTGTGAGGCTGTCAAGATTTTCAACAGGGAATGAACCAGTAAGAGCCGTTGTTGTAAGATGTCCACAGACTGTACGGAGCGACTTATACTCACGTATTCTTTTATGAATTTTAGTCTGAATATCCTGCGGAAGTATATAACCTTCATTGTGTTCGCCGTCCGGAGTTGTTCCGGTGTACGTCGGAAGAAGTAAAGCATTTTCAGCATCTGTCAGCTTTTTACCGGCAAATTTCTTGATACACGAACGAATAAAGTTTACATTTTTTCGGTCGGAGTTGTCTGATAACGGTGCTGGTACTGCTGATTTATCAGGCATTTCAAGTTTATCAAGAAACATCTGCTTTTCAATCTTGTTTCTAAGTGCATCAATATCGTTCTTAACAGTTTCTGCCTCATCAAGAGCATCATTATCAAGATATTCCTGCATATTTCTGATAAGTGTTGCAAGCCGTGCTTTCATTTCTTCAAGTTTAGTCATATTTTTTTACCTCATTTCCAAGCCTGAAAAGATAATTTTCAAGCTGTAATTTTCTTTTTCTGTCTTTATTGCCCTGAAAACAAGCTGAAACTGGCACAGCATTTTCAATCTCAATATTAAAAAAGCTGGTTGCTTCTTTGCAAGTCAACCATGTTTCACGGTCAATCATTTCTTTAATTTGTTCTCTTGTTATGCCGTCTCTGACGTGTTCCATATATATATCAATTATTGAACTTTCACATATATCAAGAGTTTCAATGCATTTCCGCAAATCGTCGGCATTACCCTCACACCAAGTAAACGGCTTGTGCATCATAATCTGTGCTGATTCAGGAGCTTTTACCTTGTCGCACGCAAACGGAATAATTCCGGCAATGCTTGCGGCGATACCGTCGATATGTGCTGTTTTTTCGCCCTGATAGCGTTTCAGTATATTGTAAATGGCAATACCGCCGAAAACGTCACCGCCCGGAGAGTTGATAAAAATATCAATCGGTTTGTTTTTGTCGTCAAGTTCTTTCAGAAAGTCAACAACATCCTGAGGAGCCTTATTTTCCTGAACCCATTCAGAACGCCAGGAATCACCGCATATATCGCCGTAAAAGTAAAGTTCCGCACGTTCTCCGGACGTTTCAAGGTTCATATATCCGCAAGTGCTTGTTTTTCCTGTTTTATGGTCTTTTTTTGTGAAATTATATTTCATAGTTCACCTCCGTACTGACTACCTAACTTTTCAAGCGGAATACTCGCACCATTGCCGATAAGAAGTATGTCTGTACCGTCTACAAATGGCAGTTCTTCTTTTTTTCTTACTTCTGAAATCTTCATAAAACCGGCGTAAATAGCCTCTCTGTATGCCCTGTAACGTGTTTCAATGTCAGAACGAAGTATTACATCGGCATTGCCTTTGATATATACACCGTCTGCCCTATCCGCCTTTAAAAGCAGTTTATAGGTCATTTCCTGCTCGTATGCTGTAAGAACATTCTGCAAAGTATCGGAATAAAAAGCCCGGTTCTGCTGTTCTATATTGGAATATGTTGATTTTTCCATATCATTCAGCTGAAATGACTTCACACCAAAGGCATTAGCTATGTGACGTGTTGTAAGTCCGTTAAGTTCAAAGAACTGCGAATTTACAAGTTTTGTTTCAAGCTGTTGTATGGCGAAATCGGCAGGGATTGGAATAACTTTTCCGGCATTCTGAATACCACCCATATTAGCGAATTTCTTTTTAATCTGACTGCTTTTGGCATCACTCAAATCGCCGGTATACGTAACTATCAGAGGGTCTTGTAAACCGTTTTCGTACTTTTCTTTAACAACCTGCTGGGCTGACTTTTCCTGTGAAATAACATCGCTTATGTACTTCTTTACAGGCGTACCTCTGATTCCATCAGCTGAAAAGTTCCGGAAATGCACAATCTGTTCTGCTGGATAAATAATCTGACCGCTTCTGCTGTCACTGTAAACGTAGTAGACGGCGAAACGGTCACTTAATAACTTTGTATTGTCAACTATAATCTGCACGGACGGCGAATTTAACAGATAAATTCCGTTTATTACGCCACCTGAAAAGTCGTATACCCAGTATGCGTTACCATATTCAAGACGCTGAAATTCAGTCGCCCACAGAAAGTCATGTGGTGTTGTAAACATATTAGGACGGAATTTCAGCAAATCAGAAAGACTATGTTCAACTGATTCTGCCCCGTCACCGTCTTTGCGGTACACTCTGAAGGGAATTTTCGCCACAGCATTGCACCGTATCTGCATACAGGCGTAATAAGTCGCCGCCGTCAAGTCCGCCTGACGTACTGCGTCAAGTATTCCGGTATTGTCGAAATACTCCATAAGACCTTTAAAGCCTGAATATTCCGCACTGTTTTTTATTTTTCGTCTGAAAAATTTCAATATCTTCACCACCCTTCACGTGCAAGCCACTCATCAGTATCTGTTGTTACTATAAAATCATGATACATAGCCATCTTAAACGCACACAGAGTGGCATCTACAGGGTCAATTCGCTTACGGGTCATATCTTTGTCTACCTTGATAAAACCGTTGTTTATACGGATTACAGCGTTTCCTATGGCGTAATTCAACATCGGATTATCAAGGAATACTACATTTCCGCAGTAAACCTGTTCTCTGAAAGCCGTTGTAGGTTCGTTCAGAGACTTATGTGACTGATTGACTTCAATGACATCATAGCCCATTTCTGAGAGTTCCAGCATGATTTTAGATGCGTTAGCCGGGTCAAAACAAAGACAGTTTATTTTCAGTCCCTGAGAACTTACAAAGCTCCTAACATAGCTGATAACGGCGTTCTGGTCAACTATTTCAGTATCAGTGACGGTAAGAAATCCTGCTCGTTCCCATGAATCGTAAGGCATTTTATCAGCTAATATACGTTCATGAAGTTTATCTCGATTAGGAATAAAACTGTGTGAAAATAGTATATATTTTACCGTTTCGCCGTCCATGTAAGGAATGATGAACGAAACGCTTGTAAGGTCAATTTTTGCGGACATATCAAAGCAAATATATACTTCATGTCCACGTATATCAACGGGAAGTTTCTGCACCTTACAGGCGTTCCATTTAGCCATATTCATATAACCGTCCTCTTTTGCCTGTACCCAGACATTGAGGGCTTTTGTAAGAAAAGAGGTCATTTTTTCGGGCATTTGTTTTGCAAGAATATAGTCATCACGTATTTTTTTCATACCTTCCGGATAGTATGCACGAATTGGATTTGCCATTTTCGCAAGCAGTTCAAGATTTTCGTCATCAAGCGGAATATCGCTTTCCGCCTCAAAAATGTCGCCGAAATATTCATTATTTTCAATGTCAGGCTTATCAGGGTCAAGAAGTCCGGAAACATACTGATATTCCTGCTGATAACACGGAGAATTTAAATCCATTCCGGCAGTCGTTATAATCATCAGGAGCGGTTCTTTGGTGTTTGAACCTATTCCAAGGTCATAAAATTCCGTGGTAGCGTGCTGGTGATACTCATCAAGAACCAATATAGCCGGATTAGTGCCGTCACCGGTTCTGCCGTCCTCCTTGCAGAGCGGTACAAGAAATGAACCTGTTTTCCGGTGTTCGATAATCTGTTTGTTACACTTGAATTTAGTGGCAAGCGGCGAACCTTTCAACAGATTCTGTGCTTCATTGAAGATAATTTTTGACTGTGAACGCTTTGTTCCTGCACAGTAACATTCATAGATTTCCTTGTTTCTGGTACTGCCATGTGACATCTCATAAAGGATTACACCAGCTTCTTCCTGTGACTTTGCGTTTTTTCGACCTTTCTGCTGATATGACTTGTTAAACCGCCTTAAACCGTCTTTTTTCCGTCTCCAGCCGTAAAGCTGACACAGACTGAATTTCTGAGCCGTTGTAAGTCTGATGAACTGACCGGCAAGAATCCCCTTTGAATGTTTCAGCAGTGCGAACCAGTCGACTATTTTCTTTGCCTCCGTTTCGTCCCAGTAAAAAGGACATTCAGACGTTTCAGAGTGTTCCAAATCACGTAAGAAACGCATACACGCCCACTTGTGCTTAGTACAGCTTGAAATAATATTATTTATACAGTTAGTAGAATATTCAATCAATTCTTCCCTGACAGTCATTAAATATCACCAAATTCTTCGGAAATATTGTCATTGATTACGTCAAGTTTCTGTGATGCGAACTTCAACCGGCTGTCAATGGTGATTCCACATAAACGTCCGTTTTCACGCATTTCCTTGCTGTACTTGATTTGAAGGTTGACAAGCGGATTTTCAACTTCATTTCCGGCGGAGTTCGTAACCGTAAGCGGAGCATCTTTAAGTTTCTTTGTGATTTCCGTATACATTGCGAAAGCATTGCAGTAATTGCCGAGTGCATTTGTATCGAGGTTGCCAAGAAGTTCCAGCTTACTAAGTTCACCGGCAATCCGCTTGTATTCCCTGACAGAAACTGAATTTATCAACCATTTAGGAGGTTTCAGAAAGTAATCCGTTCCGGTTTTCGTCATATCCTGTTCAATAATCCGTCTTGTCTGATTTTCTTTGGTGAGATTGCCAGTCTGTTCAGAAAGAATTTTTCGGGTACGTCCCATGCTTTTCACCGCCTTTCCATATGTTTAAAATAGGGTTTCAGGGATATTTCCCTGACAAGCTGTATTGAGGTGGGCAAAAAATTTTTTGTCCCACAGGATACCGAGCTTGCTACTTTTGAAATACAATTATATCATGCTTTCTTGTTGCAAATCTTCAAATGGCTGTATTCCGATATTTTCTGAAAATAAATATTTAGAATTTTGCAAAACTTTAAGGGCGCGTTGGATATTTGATTAAAAATCAAAACTTTTAAGTACACCCCTTAGCACCTTGACAGTGTTTTCAAAATCGTTTTTGTAAAGTTCGTGAATTTTCATGTGGTTGCTGTCCGTTAAATATATCAGGTTATTCTGTGAAGTCCTCAGCGAATAATCCTGTTCAAGCGGAATGATATGGTGTACTATTCTTCCGTACTCAATCCGATGCAAAATAAAATAACTGTACAGGTCAAGTCCGAGACATTTTTTCCTGCATAATTCACGTGCTTTTTTCCATTCGTAAGTATCATAGAAAAACGTATGCCGGAATTTATCGGCACGACAGTTGCACTTTCTGCTTACTGGTAATAATCGTCCGCAGTTATCGCATTTTTGTCTTATCATATCATCACCGCCAGAATATAACACAAAAAGCACCCGTTTCCGAATGCTTTTTCATAATACCAGTATAGCACATATCAAAGTGCAAAACAAGGCAAAAGGGTGCAAAGTTTCTGAATAGCTTTTTTATGTTTGTATTTTATTGTCCGTGTGCTGTAATGCATAAGTTCAGCTGTTTGTTCTGTCGTATGAAACATTAAGTATCGGTGTATCAGGATTGCTTCCAGTTCGTCATCGTGCAGTCCGGATATAGCTTCTGAAACTTCGTCATATATTTTAATTAATTCCTGTTTCTGAATGTTGTATTTGTGTTCAATATCAGCGAGTTTTAAAAATGCGTCCTGCGTACCGTTTAAGCGTGTATCAGATTTGCCAGTGTAATTATACTGCTGTACCCTTGTAAGTCCCTCTGCGTGCATTAAAGAGGCTTTCAGGAGCATATCAAGAGTTTTTATTTTTTTATCTGCATAGAAAGCACGGTTTAACCAGTTTTTGACTTTGATTTCTTCCGGTGTCATTTCAGAACCTCCAGTTTTTCGAGATTGGTTTTAATGAACGTCTCATCACCTGTCATCAGACCGATAGTATGTACAGCAGTTTCAGCTATTTCCCGAATATCGTGTGATTTCTGTATTTTGGTCATAAGCATTTCAGCGATTTTTATATTGTCCTGATATTTTCCACATACACTCTTACAATAGGTGAAATTTTCAAGATACTTCTGATATTCTATCCGCAGGGCTTTTTTCTGACATTCAGCTTCTTCCTGAGATAGTCCCTCAAACTTGAAAGCATGATATATTTTCCGGAGTTCAGAAAAGTACTTGTATTCCGGTGGCGAAAAGTCCGAGTAATCAAGAGTACCGTCATATGTAAGACGTTCAGCACGGCGGAA
>CAMWUB010000020.1 GCA_947177345.1 uncultured Ruminococcus sp.
AACCCTGTTATTTACCTGTTCTGCTGTCACGGAGTATGCCGACATTCTGATTATGCCTTTTATTCTTTTATCAAATATTAGAAGCTGTAATTATTTTATCTTAAATAATTATTTAGTGAACTCGCTTTCACCTGTATCAAATTGTGTGATGTCTCCAAACTTTCTCAAAATACTTTTCATAATAATATCTCCATTCCTGAAATTCAGATATGATTCCGCTTTGTATGAATCAGTATCAACATCAACACAAATCTTATTTTTTTGCGTTATCAGCAGGAAAATTCCGATAATATTATACCATATTTTAAGCAGTCTG
The DNA here is from genome assembly GCA_947177345.1 of uncultured Ruminococcus sp. GTDB lineage: Bacteria > Bacillota > Clostridia > Oscillospirales > Ruminococcaceae > Ruminococcus. Next base: position 317 of record CAMWUB010000020.1, read on the forward strand.
TCAATTTATTTACGCAAAAATGATGCCCTTGTGATTTTGATTTCTGCTTTTGTATCAGACTACGCACAGGTGATGTTTTCACCCAACAAAGCGTTAATCACACGATTTCGCATTTCATTTGTGACATTGAAATCCCCATTTTCAGAAACAGCACAAGACTTCTGATTTTCATGTTTGTCGGCTGAACAGACTGATTCCGTTGTTTCTTTCGCTTCAGGAGCTATTACATCTTCTGTAACCGCAATCACTTCTTCTGTCTCTGAAGTGTCCGGTTCTTCGTCATACATACCTTGGGTAAAATAATTCAATCTTTCTTCGGAAATATCCTCTCCGAACAGATTCTTAACAACCTGCTCCGCATATTCTTTAGTCCATTTTTCTGTCGGTTCTGTTGTTTTCTCTGCTTTCGGAGCTGTTTCAATGGTATCTGTTGTACCATCAGCAAGCGATTCCGACTGAATAGTTTCTTCCACTTCAAGAACATTTTCTACATATTCCGACTTTGTTTCTTCTAAAGCAATTTCTTCCATTGCTGTTTTTGTTGTTGCTGTTTCCACATTTTCTTCAACGAATTTGGTATCTGTCACTTTGACTGTATCTTCTGCACAATTGTATACTTCTTTCCTGTATGGTTCTGTTTCCTTTATTCTTTTCGTAAACTGGTTCAGTAGCATTTCAGCTCTGATATTGTTTTCCTGATATTCACCATCAAGAAATGATACAAGCATTGCTTCCGTATATGCCTTTTTGTTTGAAATATCAGAATATTCGGTTAATTTATCTTCAATATGTTTACGAAAACTATGCATAAAATCATCAATGCTGTCATCATTTTCATTTTTATCCGCATTGATTTCATTTAGACGGCGAATCAACTGACTTACAGAAACAGTTCTGTTTCTTCCGACTTTACCGGTACAGATAATCCTTGCAAGACTTCTGTATGTTTCATCAGCAAATTTTCTGTAATCTTCATGGTCTGCTAAAATCCAGTAATATCTGCCCAAGAACTTCAATGCACGTTCCATTGTTTCCTGACTGTTTCTGAATGAATCAGGAATGATACATATTTTCCGTTCTTCTTCATCATCTTCTCCGAAGTAGTCATAATAGCTGTCTTCATCATCAAAGATTTCAGAATCCATATAATACTTATCCGGATATTGCATTTCTTTCAGCATTTCCCTGAAATTCAGAGGTTTTACAGGTTCGGAATGTTCTGTTTTATCATGTTGCTGTGTTTTGATTTCAGAAGTATATTTCATGGTAAATTCAGCTATCACTGATTTCAGATAACTGTTCCTTGCATTTGCATATTCCAGTTTTTTCAGAAATACAGGCAGTTCATTTTCTGCGTAAATTTCTCGCATTTTCTGTAACAGTTATTCTGTATTGACTGTCTTTGTTCTGCTGATTCTTCCTGTGGAAATCATTTCTGTCAGATACTGTTTCACTTCTTCTGCAAAACCTGTCATTCCAGTGAACATGATTTCCAGTTCTTTGATTTCAGGAACAGGATTATCATCAACAGAATGATTTTCCTTTGAATTAAAAACATTTCCGGTTTCTGTCTGTCCGTCTGTCAAACTGCTGACCAGACTGACTGACTTAGTATCTGATTGATTTGTATTTGATTTATCAGTATTTGATTGTGCCACAGAATCTGCATCTGGACTATCCACATGTGGAAAATCCAAACGTGGACAAGGTGACGAAAATAAGCCGTTTTCTTTATCGGCATCTTCATTCGTATTCAGCTGTACAGATTCGTAAAAATAATGTTTTGTAGGCTGGTATCTGCCTTTTTCATCTTTGATTTTTTCGGTCACATAATATCCGAAACTTTTCAGCTCTTTCAGTGCGGAACGGATTCTCGTTTCACTGTCTTTCATCAGACTGCACAGTCCATTGACAGAAAAGTGCCAGCTCTGTTCACACAGCGAGAGAACTGTGTAGAGGATTTCCTTTGCACTGGAAGTCAGCCTGCTGTCCCTCGCAAAACTTGTTTCGGCATTTGACGTAACTGTAAACGGATTTTCAGCTCCTACAGGCAGTCTCATAATCTGCATATTCAGGGTGTTTTCGTACATAAAAAATTCCTTCTTTCTGTTTTTGTGGTTTTCTGTTTCTATAGTTTCATGTTATAATTATTATACCATATTCAGCTGAATTTGTAAATATAATTTTAATATTTTTTATTATTTTTCTGAATAAAATATTGACAATCAAGGCTGTTTATGTTATAATAGTAATGGTGATGAATGATGAAATGTGACATATGCGGTCAGAAAACGTATTGGCATTCAGTAGGAAAAAAAGATGACAGATATATTTGCAGGAAGTGCAGAAAATGGTTTCCGTCCGTTCTGCGTATACAGGATTACAGTTTTTCACAGGTGAGTACATTGATTGACTATGAAAAGAAGCATGGTAGGAATTTCTGCTGTACATCTCATGCCGGAACACTGTATCTTGGCGAAACAGCACGAAAAATAGCATACAGTAAAAAAGGTACAGATAGTCCAGTACAGAAAAACAATGTGTTCTGTATAAGAGACCTGAAAGACATTTCCGTAACGCTGAGTAAACCTGTTGTCATACATGAGAATATCTATTGTGATATTCTTCTCACTGTGGTGACAGAACGTCCGGCAAATATTGTTTTTACAAGAGTAGTCAGGCACAGAGTACCGTGCAGATACGACAGGGTTGACAGCAGTACGGTAAAATTCCGTGAACCGCCTGAAATATTGATTATACGGAATATGCTGATACAGATGCTTTCAGATAACGTCACGGAACTGAAAAATCTGCTTCTGGAACAGCAGATATATCAGCAGAAATGTATACAGTCAGAAGTTCGTGAAGCGGAAATCCTGCTGATGCTTGACACAGGATATACGGCTGATGATGTAAAATCACATTACAGAATGATGATGAAAGCATTTCACCCTGACAGGAACAGCGATATTGATGACAACTATGCACAGAAAATCAATCATGCCTACGAAGTGCTTAAAAGAGAAAAGAAATAAGGAGTTTTTTGTATGGGACAGCGAAGTCAGATTTATATTCATTTTAACGTCAGTGGCAATGAGGGAATGATTGCACGTTATTTTCAGTGGAATTACGGTAAACACATGGTAAGCAGAGCAAGAAGCATTATGGAATTTCTTGAAAACCAATACAAAGGAAATCCTTTTATGTTTCAGGGTACGGAAAACATTACAAGATTAAACAGATTCTGTGATATTGATTTTGATATGCGTAACATGGATATTTCCGTAGACATTCTTGAATACTGTAAATCCAATGGAATTTTTGATACTGAATCTATTTTCGGACAGCCGAACAATGACGGACAGCTCCTGATTGATGTGACGGACAACGGCATCAGATATTGTTTCATTGAATATTATACCGACCCGAACCCTATGAACGCAGAGCAGTATATGAAATGGAATACCGAATGCGAAACATATCCTGACCGGCATGAACCTGATGATTACAAGGAAAGGAACATTGCTTTCATTGATGCTGTTGCCGAACTTATGACAGAACAGGAAGTCAGAGAGTTTCTTGACCGTGATTACAGTCTGCTACTTGGTGAAGCACCGAAATTCTGAAAGAAAGGAACAGAAACATGGCAAAAAAACGTAATGAACCGGAACTGAACAGACGTATTTTTAATCTGTTCCGCAGACTGAATTTTGATTCTTCTCTGCTTGGCTACAGATATATGAAACTTGCTGTAATGCTTTGTCTGGAAGATGAAAACAGAATCCGTAACTTCCAGAATCTGTATAAGGACATTGGAGCTGTTTACAATATTGAAAGCAGTGGCAGTGTAGAAAGATGTATCAGACATCTTGCACAAAGAACTATTGAAACACATGAAAATGAGGGAAACGACTTGCTCTATGAAATTTTCGGTGATGTTGTCTTCGTTGAAAAAAAGATTACGAACAAACGCTTTATTTCACAAATCGTTGAATATATGAGAATGCAGGCAGATTCCTGAAAGGAAGTATGATATGAAAGTAATACATAGTTATCAAGAAGAAATCAGGACTGTTGAAATAGTTTCAGCCGGATTTTTAAAGGACTATGATGGCAAGGAATATCTGGATTTAGGCACAGTAAATTTTGTTCCTGCCGATGAAAGTCTGAAACCGTTTTTTGTTCACGTAACGTCTTCAGAGAGGGAAAAAATCTTTGATGACCTGCTGATTCATACAGGCTGTACGGATATAAGCGGAATCGGAGTGTATTTTCAGGAGTAATTATGAAAAGATTCGTAATAGGCGTAATATTGTCTGTTCTTTTCCTGATTGCACCGATAGCACTGGGATATTTCGGATTGACATACAGGAATAAATATATGCTGATTGGAGCAGGTGCTGTTGTACTGCTGTACATGATAATCCGCAGACCTCTTGCGAATCTTGTTGCAGACGGCAGGCAGTCTGTAGAATATGACGAGTTCGGACGTTCCAAACGAAAAGGAGATTTCAGAAAACTTTCAAGGTCAGAACAAGATGCTATTGATTTGCAGAAAACTGCTGATATGGAACGTATTCTTTCACAGTCAGTTATAAGGAAGATAATCAGAGAAGGCAGTAAAAATCCCGAAAAAGACCTTGAAAATATGATTGGTCTTGTTCCGGTAAAAAACAGGGTTGCAGAAATGTCCGCACGTATGCAGTTTGAAAAACAGAATAACAAGGGAAAACGTAAAAAGGACTGCATCAATTCAATGTCCGGACGGCATATGGTATTCTATGGCAGTGCAGGTACTGGTAAAACTACCGTTTGCAGAATTATTGCAGGTTTTCTTTATAAATACGGCTATATCAGAAAAAACAAAGTCGTTGAAGTGGACGGTAATTTCCTGAAAGCCGGAGCTGAAACAGCTACAAAAGTAAAGCTGATTACCCAGTATGCCTATGATGGTGTACTTTTCATTGATGAAGCGTATGTACTCTGTGAGGGTGCTTACGGTGCAGAAGCAGTTGCAACGCTTATCAAGGAAATGGAAGACAACCGTGACAGATTTATCTGTATTCTTGCAGGGTATACACAGGATATGAACCGACTGCTTGATTTCAATACAGGTTTCAAAAGCAGAATCAGGGAATATCTGAACTTTCCTGATTATTCCATTCCGGAAATGCAGGAAATCTTCTGTTCAATGGCTCACTCACAGAATTTTGCTGTATCAGGTGATGCACTGAAAACACTGGAAATACGGCTGGAAAAAGAAAAACAGCTCCGTACTTTCGGTAACGGCAGAACTGTCCGTAACGTACTTGACGAAGCAATTGACGAACATTCTCTGAATATCGTTTCAGGCAAGTTACCGCCTTCTGAACGTTTCAGAATATGCAGTGGCGATATTTCCACCACTGTACAAAGAAACGTTATCACCTGACAGCACACGAAAAACCACCTGTTTTAATGCAGGTGGTTTTTGTATATTAACAATCAGACAACAGCTTCCACAATTGTTCTTCCATTCAGTTCAATGGTGTGCATACCACTCTGTTTATTCTTATTGAAATTAAAACTGAGCAGGTAACCCTTATCAATGTGATAATAGTCCAGATATTCAGACAATTGCTTTTCGCCTTGTGTATTATATTCATCGCCGTGCCATATTTTCAGTTCAACGATATACTGCTTTCCGAGATAATCAACAATAACATCAGTACGTCTCTGGTCACGTGTCTGAGCTTCGATATAATAATTTCCCACACCATTTATTATTGGTCGCAGATAAAGCAGAAACAGTTTTCTGCCGTCATCTTCCTTGAATTTATCAGGCTGTGTGCCATAGATGTCATTAAAATGCATAATGAACTTTTCAAGAATGAGTTTCATATTCAGATGATTTCCGGAAAGAAATTGATTTTTATCAGTTTCTCCTGCTTTAAAAATTGAAGTTTTCTGCATTTCCTTTGCTGTCAGAATCGCATTATAAAGTCGGGTTTCAAAAATCCTGTTGGCAATTATAACAGAACCTTTTTCCTCTTTTAAAAATCCATATATCATTGCCAGTTTAATTACAGAATCATCTGGATTATACGATATTCGTCTGCCGTCAATCAGAATTTGATACAAATAATCATATAAATCGGAATTATCCTCAATTTTGTTTATCAGCGATTCAAATAATGCACTGCTTTCTTTAAGAATAATCTTTACAGCTTCTGAAACAGAATTTTCAGACCAGCCCAGTATTTCATCTGACTTCTTGCAGATACTGGAGACAAGAACAGGATAGCCTGAAGTATAGTCATAAATTAGTTTTGAAATTTCAGAAATATTCATTCCTGTGTGATGGTCTTTTTCATAATCGTTCAGCATACTTGCTATGTCTTCTGGTGAAAAACTCATATCTATATTAAAATCAGTTGCAATATTCCAAGGACTGTTATGTCTGTGTTCTGTATCAGGACGGATTTTCTGACGGAGATTTCTTATGTCGTGTACTCCTACAAGAATGACTGACTGAAAAGTCGATTTTTTCTTTCGGTTCAGATAATAATAACGTAATTGTGCTAAAAAATTAAGAAATACCTGATTATTAGAAGCTTGGTCAATTTCATCAATCATCAGAACAATTGGTTTTTTGGCTTCATCACACCAATCACTAAGTACACTGAATAAATCTGCAAGAGAATACTTGTAATTTTTATCAAACTTTTTCATTGACTTAATATCTTGCTGAATTTCATCACTCATAAATACCCTGCAAGATTTTTCGCTCCATAATTCTCTTGAAAATGCTCTTACAAAAGTTGAAGAATCTGTAAAATCAATGTCATCTAATACTTGAAAATCCATACTTACAACAATATAATCTTTTTCAAGATATTTTTCCAATGCCATTATAGTGGTAGTCTTTCCATACTGACGACCTCTGTTAATGCAGAAATACTGTCCTTTGTCAATCATTTTCTTTATTTCAGCAAGTCTGCTGTCCAGATTCACCATATAATGCTCCTGCGGATTACATAAACCTGTTATATTGAAATATTTTTCCATTTCTTCACCTCATTGATGTTTTATTTATCATTTTCCTGCTGTTTTTTCTGAATCTGTGAAGGCGTTGGCGGTACAGACAAATCAAATCCCTGACGTTCCGCTTCTGCTTCTATCAGACTGATAATGAATGCTGCCATACTCATACCGTTCTGTTCTGCAAGCAGACTGATTTTATCTTTTTTGCCTTTTCTTACTTTTATCTGAATACGGTCAAAATTCTCTGCCACATATTTGTCAGTAGCAATTTTCTGCTGTTCAGAATATTTTCCACGCATTTTTTCAACCTCACTTTCTTATATCATTATAACATATTTTATATATGGTAGTCCATATGTGAAAATTCACAAATATTTCTGTATTTCCGTCCTGTTTTTCTACATAAAAGTGATTAAAAATTTTAATAAATCTATTGACGTATGGTCTACCATATGATATAATATATATGTAAAGAGAAAACAAAACACAGAAAAGGAGAGAATGATTTATGAATATTAGAATTACATTCCTGAACAATCTGACAGAGGAGACAGACTACATCATTGCTGAACTGCCATTTGATTTCGGTGATTATCTGGAGAACTGCGGTGTTATATATGAACAGGACGGAGAAAATGATTTCTGGGTTCTTAATGAATCTGGGAACAGGACAGGCGAAGTATTCACGGTTCTGTCATCAGAAGAATGTATGGACGAAGAACTTGTATGGTAAGCTGATATAAGGCTCAGAACACAATAGAAACAAGCTGACCTACCGGCATATCGGGGAGAAAGAGAGTGGTAAATATGATAACAACAAAAGAGCAGGAAAGAAAGGCACTTGCAAAAATCAGGGAAATCGTGGAAAGTCTTGGTGAGAACAGTTATATCGGAACAGCACTTGAAGGTTGTTTCGAGATTGCAGAAGAAAACATTGAATACGATTTTGCTGACAGCATGAAAGACAGACTTGAAACTGCAAGAGAAGAAGCAAACCGTTCAGACGAAACAGCAAAAATGCTGTATAATGAAAATCAAAGCCTGAAACAGCAGATTGCAGTTTTACAGGAACAGCTTGAAAGAGAACTGGAATGGCAGCCATATGAGGAAAAAGGAAATGTCACACAGTTTGCCTATGATAATCTTGCAGGACAAGACGATACACGTCAGCTTGATGTCCACAAAGCAAAGAAAATGATTTCTGACCTGTTTGGATTTGCACCCGAAAAAATTGAAATCATTACGAGTATTCCTGTATATGAAATCAACCGTCACAATCAGCTCCGTGTTGCAGGAAATGCAGAACGCAGACCGTTGTACAATGCAACAGACTGGAATTATATCAGATTCAACTGCTGTGGCACAGAATACGAAATGTTCAATGATTCCCTCAGATTCTTCAACTGATTGAAAAGGAAATGAAAAAACGGAGCAGGATTTTTCGTGTCAAGCCTGCTCCTGTTTTTTAAATCATGTTTCCAAAAAAATTATTAAAAAGTATTGACATTTATACGAAAACATGATATAATATATTATATCGTGGGCTGACACGTTATCAATCCGGCGGTGATGTTCGCATCTCCGACTATGTTGCAAAAGATACATGTCGTTATGCCGATTAACGAATTTTCGGCACTAATACAGTAGAACAGTTTTCACTGGAAGGAACTGTGTGTTGGACGGACAACTGAATCAGTCACTAAAGGGAGATTGTATCTGCAAGACAGGTAGTCTCCCTTTTAAATTTATAGAAGCAAGGATAAATATTTTGAATAGTAAAAAACAACGTGGAGCAGGTAATATATTATGGTTTATCCTGCTCCATGTTCATTCTTTATTGTTTTTAATGCCAACATATGCAATTCCTGTTTTCTTTCATCAATCATATCCTGAATACTTGAAAATTTAGCTTTCATAGCATCATATTCTTTACGAAATTCTTCATTCTGCAATTGTTCATTCAGCAAAATATCAAACTCATTCATATCAATCAACCCTCACTATAGTACTCAATTGCAGAATCCTTTATACTCTCAAAAGCAGAAATATTTTCTTTCTTAATATACAATCCGTCAAAGCTATCTCCATGCATACAATAGTAATTCGCTAATGCTTCTATTAAGGCACATTCATCAGTATTATACAGGCCACTGAGCATATCATTGACCGTCTGAGTAAAAGACGTGAACCGTATATTGCGAATTTTTTGGATTTCAATACTCTCAAACGTATCAACAATGTGATAACGAATATTATCATAAATTCCCTGTCTTAAAGCATAAACATCAATATTTTTTTCATCTATCAGTCCATTAAACATACCCAGAATTTCCAGTGCCGATGTACCACAAAGAATTACATCTTCCTGAATCACACTTTCAAACCAATGCGAATAAGATAAAAAATGTTCTGATGTAGCTGTTATCATACTATCACCGTCCTTTTGTTATATTATACCATAATATCAGCGTTTTGTCAACAAGAATATCCGATATAAAAAAGTATTCTCCGCCTGAAAACACAGACAGAGAATACTTCTTCATATATGGAGAAAATTATGGTACGCAGTTATTTTAAAAGCATCTGTTTCAGTATCACAAAGTCGTAAATATTCGGAATACCGTCACCATGAACGTCCATTGCAATATAATTTTTAACTCCGAATTTCAGTTTCTTATCATTATGCAGATATTTCTGTGCAGTAACAGCATCAAGGACATCAAAATTTCCGTCCAGATTGACATCACCTTTCAGAACATCGCCGATTACTGTAATTGTGCCGTCTTCTACAATAAAATAGCCATGTTCTGCTGTCCTGTCGCTGTCATTTACAGAGTTTGAAATGCCGTTTACAGATTCGTATTCAAAATAGGGTGAACCGTCCAGCATATCAGGATTCAGGTCTTCCGCAGAACCTGTGGTATTATCAGTCAGGATTACAGTTCCGTCCGGTGTTTTCACGGTAATCTGATTTACCTGCTCCGGCTGTGCTTCCACAACAGGAGTTCCGCCGACATCTGTCACATCATTTCCCTGTGTACCACCTGCTCCGTTTCCTGCACCATTTCCGGAATTGTCCTTGTCAACTGTAACATCCGTTGTAAGACCACTGTTCAAATCCGTAATTGTATAGTTTCCGTCAGGAAGTTCAACAACTGCTGTGCCGTCTGATAATACCGGAAATACATCGCCTGAGATATGTTCTCCTGTTTCCGTTTTACCGTCCACATGGAATACAGGCTTGTCCGGTTCTGTCACTTTTGTGTCATCAGATGGGTGCAGGACAATTTCTGTTAAATCTTCTTTTTTGCAGAGTGTTTCTGACGGTGCATCTCCGAGCGGTTCTGCATCAATGCCAATATAGGTATATTCAGCATCTCCGCCGTCTGTGCGGAATACAACTGCATAGTTGGCAGACATATTGGTAATCTGACTGAATGTATCACTGTTTCCGAAATCATCAGCTGACAGGTTCAGAATATTTTTACCTGAATAATATACATCACACTCACTGTATTCTGTCGGAAAATCAATCGCACTCACCTGCTGCTGTATCATAGGTGTCTGTTCCGTATCGACGCGCTCTGCCCAGCTCCCGAAACACGGATAGAAACGGTGTACTGTATAATCAATACCGTTTTCAAGGTAAATCTTCACATAATAATTGATGACACCATCATAGTCAATCTTCGTTGTTGTGTTCTCATAATCGGCTCTGGACAGCTTTTTAATCATTTCAGCTCCCCTGTAAATCTCCACGGAATAGTCATAGTCACGTTCAGGAGTATTCAGCAGTTCATTACTGATTTGCAGACTGCCGTTCCCATCATCTGCATTATACAGCGGATTATCATAAATATCCTTTACAGAATCATCAGTATTGTCCCTGATATACTGAATCACATCACTGTCAGATTCACTGATTTTCCGTTCTTCATCAACCAGTTCACTGAATATACCGCCGATAACTGCATAATCCGCATAACTGCCGTCTGCATAATTGAACCTGACTTTTACAAGTTCATCAATTTTTGTCATATAGCCGTACAATGCATTAACCGTATTCACATAGCACTTTCCTGTCATAAATTCGTCAGGAGTATAGGTAACAGACCGGATATACGGACTGCCGTTGTCTGTCACAATCGTACCATAATCACTGCCACTTACCATCATGCTGTGTCCTGTCACCACAACATTCTCATATCCCTGTTCATTCGGAAAAGAAGCAGGACTGAAATACAGCGTAGCAGGAGAAGTCATGGACTGATACCAGCTTACGATTGACTGAGATTTCACATCATATTCTGCCACAAAGCCTGTCCACGGAACTGGAACTGCCCTCGGCGTATTAAGATACGGTGTGTAACCATATACAAGATAAATTTTTTCGTCTGCCGGATAATCAAATTCCAGACTGCTATTTTTCAGGTCAGCTGTTGTATACGGAGTATCATTCAGATATGTAATGCTTCTGTGTGATGTTGAATCACGCTCTGTTGTTACAACATACAGTTCAAAATCCTTTACAAGATAAGTGCTTTCTGCCTTGTATTCCCCTGAATCCACAGTCATAAAAGGGTCAATCACCGTGCTTTTGTCCGAAGACTTCGCAAAGTCCGCAAAAACTTCCTTTGTAATATGAAATTTATCATGGTACACACCTGATTTTCTTGTATTGGAAACTACTTCTCCTGTGAAAGCATTCAGCTCCAGTGTGCCGTCAGAGTATTGCAGTACAACCAGCGTGGAATCTGTCTGTGAAATAATACTTGTGCCTAAAACAAATTCGTTCCATGTCATATCCTTAATGACAATACCATTCCGCTGTACTGATACGCTTTCTGCCGGAACAGACAAGCCATATTTTTCAGCCGATACTGCAATTGAAGATGTCGCCGCTGATGCAGTAATCCCTGCCGTATTCTGAAACAGTCCCATACCTGCCATATCGACAGATACCGTTGCCATCATCATTGCTACAACACATACAGATGCAAACTGTTTCATTACTGATTTTCTGTACATCTCTATCAAATCCTTTCATGTTTGTCAATGTTAATACAACCTATTTGATAAATTATATAATTATATTATATCACAACACAAACCACCTGTCAAGATATTTAACTATTTTATGTTAAAAAATATCCTCTGTCTTTTATCAGAACAGAGG
>CAMWUB010000021.1 GCA_947177345.1 uncultured Ruminococcus sp.
TAAAAGGAGCTTCTTTTCATGAAAAAAATACTACTTATCGAAGACGATTTACAGATATGCGAAGTAATCAGCAGATACTTCCGTGACAAAGGAACAGAAATATTTTCTGTACATAATGGTAATGACGCACTTCAGACTATCGGCGATGGTTTGGACGATTACGGTCTTGTACTTCTTGATATAATGTTACCTGAAGCTGACGGTTTTGTTATATGTCGTGCAATCCGCAGAAAAAACGATATACCGGTTATTTTCATAACCGCAAGGGCAAGGGAGGAGGATATATTATACGGCTATGAACTCGGCTGTGATGACTACATCATAAAACCGTTTCTTCTTTCGGCACTGTATGCCAAATGTGAAGCAATCTCAAAACGCTGTAGCGGTACAGTAATCGACAGTACGCTACAATGTGGCAGAATAAAACTCGATACCCGACAGCTTATATGTTACGTCGATAACAAGGAAATCGAACTGCCAAGAAAAGAGTTTGCAATACTACAGTATTTCATGAACCATATCGGCTGGACTGTCACACGAGATACCCTTTTAAATCGTGTATGGGGTGACGATTTTTTCGGTACTGACCGTGTTGTTGACAATCATATAAAAAAATTACGCAAAGCCCTCGGAAGTGCAGGCGGTCAGATAAAAACACTCGTCGGCAGAGGGTACAGACTTACAGAGAGGTGATACTATGAAAATAATTCCTGATGACAGTATTCTGAAAAAAGAGTTTACTATACCTTTTTTCAATATGAAAAATTTCAGAAAAATATATCATAACTTAAAGAACAATAAGAAATCAAAAATATACAAAAGAAAAAGAAAAACTTTTGCCGGATTACTTACAAAAAACGTACTTACCGGACTGTTCCTTACGGCTATTTTTGCAGTGGGTCTCTATAATGCCGGACGGGAATATATCATCTCACAGGCAAATACTCAGGCTTACGGTAGGCTCTCATACACTCAACAAACTATTTCACGTGATAATATGTACGAACAGCCAAACGGTCCGCAGACACTATCCGCACGTATGCGAACCAATGCATATTTTAACATAGTACTCGACGACAGGGGAAAATATCAGATGAATCAGAAAACCGAAAACTGTCACGCACTTATAAGGCTATCCGACAAGGACGGCAATATTATACACTCCAGCCGTATGGCATTGGAAGCTTTCATGATTTTCAGTGAAGATGATAAAGAAGATTTGTTCTGCGATACCGAAAACAAAGAAATTCCGGAACTCCAACAGCTTGAAGCGGATTACATGGAAATGCGGGAAAAAGAAACTTCTTTCCATAGTAAGTATATTGTAGAAAGTTATTCTGTTTATCCGGAAATGACTATGACAAGTGCTTACGTCAATAAAAAAGAGGGTCTGTTTATCCCACACGAAACACAACTCAATCTTGTCAAATACTATCCGTCAAATGCATATCCGGAAGAAATACTGGAAACAAAATCCTATACGATTGACATTCCCGAAAAAGACGGCTATGAACTCTTTGAATTTGATTTATCCGGATTAAACCATGAAAGAATAGCTAATGGTACTTACCCATACTATTTTTTGTATGGTTTTTACGGAACAGAAAAAGATGCTTTCGACAGACTTAATTCAGAAAATCCACCTTCAAAACTTTCCGCAGGCGGTATGTATCTTTCCAGTGGTATTTACGGTGGCAGAGTATCTTATCATAATGCTACGGTATATATCGACAATCAACCATATCAGCTTTCCGCAATGATTCAGGTAGAACCGTGGAACTCCGTTTCAAAACCGCTGTACTTTAAACTGGTTATAATGTTCCTGCTCCTTACTATCGTTATAGCGTTATTCGACGCTTGGCGACATAACGTAAGAAATCAGGCTAACTACAGATTTGAAGACTATCAGAAAAATCTGACAGACAGTCTCGCCCACGATTTAAAAACTCCGCTTATGGCTATCGGTGGGTACGTCGAGAACATAATGACAGGTAATCTCTCCGCTGATGAGACAAATAAATATCTTTCGTCCGTAATGGATAACATTTCCTATACAGATTCAATAATAACACGTACTCTTGAACTGAACTCCATTAACAGCATAAATATAAAAAAGGTACAGTGTGATTTATACCGGATTGTCAGTGATGCTGTGGAAAAATATTCCCTGCTCCTCGACGAAAAAAATATATCCGTTCACATAGGCGGTACAGCGGAAATTTCCGCCGATACCGTCACGCTGAAAACTATCATTGAAAATCTTATCTCAAACGCCGTCAACTATACCACCGAAAACGGTAAAATAAGTATATCCATAAGTGACAAAAATCTTATTATTAAAAATACTGTCGGTAAGAAAATTGACGTTACCGGACTTAAAAAACCTTTCGCAAAAGGCGACAAATCACGGAGTAATAACTCCGGAATCGGTTTAGGGCTTGCAATAGCCGAAAACGCCTCCATGATAAACGGCTTCAGGCTTGATATTTCCTGCTCCGATGCAGAATTTATTGCAGAACTTAAATTCTGAATGTAAAATTTTTCAAAAATACGTGACAAACCGTCGGAAATGTTGTATAATATAATTGTCCACTATTATACGATTGGAGCGATTAAAAATGTCAGATAAAACTTTTTACATTACTACACCGATTTATTATCCGTCAGGTAATCCGCACATTGGTCATTGCTATACTACTGTTGCGTGCGATTCCATAGCACGTTACAAGCGTATGCAGGGTTATGATGTCAGATTCCTTACAGGAACGGACGAACACGGTCTTAAAATCGAACAAAAAGCCAAAGAAAAAGGCGTTACGCCGAAAGAGTACGTCGACGAAATTGTAGGTACTTTCAAGAAGCTATGGAAATATATGAATGTCGATTATGACCAGTTTATAAGAACCACCGACGATTATCACGTTGAAAGTGTTCAGAAGATTTTCAAGAAACTCTATGATAAAGGCTACATCTATAAGGGAGAATACTCCGGAAAATACTGTACGCCCTGTGAAAGTTTCTGGACAGACTCACAGCTTGACGAAAACGGTTGTTGTCCGGAATGTCACCGTGAAGTGACTTTCGCAAAAGAGGAATCATATTTCTTTAAGATGTCACCGTTTGCCGACAGAATAGAAAAACTTCTTACGGAAACAGACTATCTACAGCCTAAAACCCGTGCTACAGAACTCGTCAATAATTTCATAAAACCAGGTCTTGAAGATTTATGCGTATCACGTACAACTTTCAAGTGGGGTATACCTGTTACTTTCGACGACAAACACGTTGTATATGTATGGATTGACGCACTTTCAAACTATATATCCGCACTCGGTTACGAAAACAGCCGTCCGGACGAGTTTTCAAAATACTGGCCTGCTGATGTCCATATGGTTGCAAAAGACATCATGCGTTTTCATGCTATCATATGGCCAGCCATGCTTATGGCTCTTGATTTGCCGTTACCGAAACATCTCGCCGTACACGGCTGGATAACTTTCAACGGTGAGAAGATGTCCAAATCACTCGGAAATGTTGTAGACCCGTTTGTACTCGGTGAGCGTTATGGCTGTGACGCTATCCGTTATCACATTCTCAGGGAAATGGCTTTAGGTGCTGACAGTTCTTTCTCAAACGAGATTATGATTAACCGCATAAATTCAGACCTCGCCAACGGTCTCGGAAATCTTGTATCACGTACCGTCGCTATGGCTGATAAGTATTTTGGTGGTACTCTGCCGACTGAACGTGAATCAACTGATTTTGACGAAGATTTGAAATCAGTGGTAATTAATACTATTAAAGAAGTCGACGAGGCTATGAATCAAAACAAAATAAAACAGGCTCTTGAAAGCATATTCAAGACCGTCGACAGAGCTAACAAATATATTGACGAAACAGAACCCTGGAAACTCGGCAAAGTTCCGGAATATAAGGCAAAACTCGCCAATGTACTTTATAACCTGCTCGAATCTATAAGAATTATATCCGGACTTCTTTCGCCGTTTATGCCGTCGACTATGCCTGAAGTATGGAATCAAATCGGAGCAGTTCCGGAAAATGTAACATATGATAAACTTTCAGTTTTCGGCGTGCTTCCGGAAAACGTAAGCGTTCATAAGGGGGCTATACTCTTCCCACGTATAGACGTTGAAAAGGAAATCGAGGAACTCAACAACATTATCAAGCAAAATATGGAAAAAGCTAAATCGAATCTCTCCGAAAGTGAAAAGCCTGTCGAAAAAATAGAACTCGCTCCGGAAATAACTATTGACGACTTCGCAAAAATTGAAATCCGTGTAGGTAAAGTCCTTTCGTGCGAAAAAGTAAAGAAATCTAAAAAACTTCTCTGTTTACAGCTCGATGACGGTATGGGTGGCAGACAGGTTGTTTCAGGTATAGCACAGTACTATAAGCCGGAAGACCTCATAGGAAAAAAAGTCCAGTTTATAGCGAATCTTAAACCGGTTAAACTCTGTGGCATGGAAAGCAATGGCATGATTTGTGCCGTCGATGTTCCGGACGGCTGTAAAGTAATTTTCGTTGATGATGATGTACCAGTCGGCTCTAAAATAAGATAAAAAAACAAGGAACGGTTTAACCGTTCCTTTTGTTTAATATTCAAAATCGTATAAATTGCTTATAACAAACTCATTCACGTCTTGCATTTCGTCCAGTAATATATATTCATAGCCTGATTCTTCAGCGTATTCCTGTGCCTTTGAACCACGTGGACAGTATATTTTAGCCCAGTCCGGTCTATTATCTATATGGAAAAATGAAATATCAAGGTCTGGATTAAGAACTACAATACTTGTTACATTATATCCGAGAGAATGTATTTCCTCAAGACTTTCCGGAAGAACAGCTATAAATGACATATTACCACAGCCATAAAAAGCAGATGACTCAATGATTTTCAGTCCCTCAGGAAAATTTATGTCTTCTAAATCCCTGCAGTATGCAAATGCACCTGCTCTTATGATGCGTACGCTGTCCGGCAATACTACAGAAACTACAGATTCATCTTCATAGTAGTATTCACGACCGGCAAAAGCCTCTTTTCCTATTTCTGTTACGCCATCCGGAATAATTACCTTACCGGTACAGTTTGAACCGTCCACGACAATATTATTTATGATAAGTGGCTGATTTTTCCGTGCATACTGATTTAAAAATTCCGTATTTCCAAACACACCTTTTTCAAATTCTGTGAAATTTTCAGGAATAGTAACTTTTTTCAGATTTTCACAGCCTGCAAATGCACTTTCACCAATAGTTTTCACACTGTCAGGAATATTAATTTCCGTGAAACCTGTACAGACTGCAAATGCACTTTCACCAATAGTTTCCACACTGTCAGGAATATTAATTTCCGTCAGACTTTTACATAATAAAAAAGCATTTTTTCCTATAGTCTGTACACCGTCCGGTATAACTACTTTTTCAAGACTTTCACAACGTTCAAATGTATTTTCTTCAATTGTTGTGACATTGTCAGGTATAGTTACTTCCTGCAATGACGAACAGCCATAAAAAGCATACATTCCTATCTCTGTTACGCTGTCAGGTATATCAATTTCCGTTATATTGGAACATTCATAAAATGCATCCACGCCTATATTTGTCACGCCGTCCTCAATAACTACTTTTTTAATAGTATCTTTCTTTGATTTGGAAGCCCATTTCGCATCACCTATAATATAAGATGCCATTTTTCCTTTACCGCTTATCGTAAGCGTACCGTCTTCGTCAAGTTTCCATTTGACGTTATTCCCATAATCCCCCTCTGTACCACAGTTGCCGTAATTTTTAGAGTATACACATGAAAAAAGACTTACAATACATAAAATCATAATCGTACATGATAGAATTTTCTTTGACTTCATAAAAAAACTCCTTATTTTCAAATTTTTTTGCGTATCGTGTATTAATTCTGTAATCATTATATCACTATATGAAAACAAAGTCAATAAAAAAATCCGCCGTACAGTGTACAGCGGATTTATAATATTACATAAGTTCGCAGATTAAGTTAGAAAATTCAACAGGATTTTCAATAGCCATACCCTCAATGAGTAACGCCTGACTATACAGTAATTTTGCGTACTTGCTGAGTTTTTCCTTATCGCCGGTGGTACTCATTGTCTGGAGTTTTCCGAAAATTTCGTGTTCCGGATTTATTTCAAGTACTCTTTGTGCGGTTATCTTCTGACCGTTTGGCATGGAGTTCAGAACCTTTTCCATTTCAAGAGATATTTCACCCTCACTTGTAAGGCATACAGGGTGCGATTTAAGTCTCTGTGAAAGTATTACCTTTGAAACTTTTCCGGCTAAAGCCTCGGAAAGTTCTTTCAACAAATCAGCGTTTTCTTCTTCCTTAGCCTTGATTTCTTCCTGTTTTTCGGTGTTTTCAAGTCCTAAATCGTCAGCCGATACCGATTTAAATTCCTTGTCTTTATATTTCATTAAAGTTTTTATTGCAAATTCGTCGATATTATCCGTAAGATAGAGTATTTCAAAGCCGTTATCCTTGACAAGTTCTGTCTGTGGTAACTGTTCGATTCTCTCTATGCTGTCGCCGGTAGCGTAGTATATGAATTTCTGTTCTTCACGCATACCTGTAACATATTCGTCGAGTGTGACAAGTTTCTTTTCTTTCGAAGACGTGAACATCAGTAAATCCTGTAACTTTTCCTTGTTCATTCCGTAATCGCTGTATATACCGTATTTCAGCTGTAAGCCGAATGATTCCCAGAATTTTTCATATTTTTCACGGTCATTTTTCTGCATCTTCTTGAGTTCGGAACTTATAGTCTTCTCGATACTCTTGGCGATGGCTTTTAACTGTCTGTCATGCTGGAGCATCTCACGGGAAATATTAAGCGATAAGTCTTCAGAATCAACAAGACCCTTAACGAATCCGAAGTAATCGGGGAGCAGGTCAGAACACTTATCCATAATCAGTACACCATTAGAATATAACTGTAATCCCTTTTCAAACTCCTTTGAATAGAAATCAAACGGTGCTTGTGACGGTATATACAGTAATGCGTTATAATTTACATTGCCCTCGTTCTTTACGTGCGAATAACATAACGGTTCGCTGTAATCATAGAACTTTTCTGTATAGAAATGCTTATAGTCTTCCTCTTTGAGTTCGGATTTGTTCTTTTTCCATAAAGGTGTCATGCTGTTGAGGGTTTCAACCTCAATGTAATCCTCGTATTCAGGTTCTTTGTTTTCGTCGTCTTCAGATTTTTCAACCGGTCTGCTATGAAGCATTTCCATTTTTACCGGAAATCTTATATAATCAGAATACTTTTTAACCAGTGATTTAAGTCGGTACTGGTCTAAGAAGTCCGTATATTTTTCGTCGTCGGTATCGTCAAGCATTTCAAGTATAATTTCAGTACCGACGCTTTCCTTGTCGGTTTCGGTTATGGTGTAGCCGTCAACGCCTTCGGATTCCCACTTGTATGCCTTATCGCTACCGTATGCCTTCGATATAACTGTAACTTTTTTCGCTACCATGAATGCGGAATAGAATCCTACACCGAACTGTCCGATAATCTGGCTGTCGTCGTCAAGTTTATTTTCGCTTTTGAATTTCAGTGAACCACTGTTTGCGATTGTACCGAGGTTATTTTCAAGTTCTTCCTCCGTCATGCCTATGCCGTTATCGGTGATTTTGAGAGTACGTGTATCCTTGTCTGCTGTAAGCCATATTGCAAAATCGCTCTTGTTAAGACCTATCTTGTCATCTGTAAGCGATTTGAAATATAGCTTGTCTATAGCGTCGCTTGCATTGGAAATAAGTTCCCTGAGGAAAATTTCCTTATGCGTATAGATTGAATGAATCATCATTTCAAGCAGTCGTTTAGATTCCGCTTTAAACTGTTTTGTTTCCATTAAAAACATCTCCCTGTAAAGAAATTTTAGCACTCTCACTCTTTGAGTGCTAAAACCAGTATATAACTTTTCTGTGTACAAAGTCAAGTGGTAATAAGAAATATTTACAATTTGTTCACAATTTCAAAAATTATTCAATAAAAATCTATTGACATGAAGTCAGAAAAAGTATATAATTATTATGTTGTATTTATTTGCAGAATATTACTTCGGGCAGTATGTGCAGCTTTGTTTTAAATCATTAACTTAAAAGTGTTTCCGATTATAAATACAGAAAAAACATTTTTATTTTTTCTATTAATAAATATATTTTGACAAATGAATAAAATAAATGCGGCATCTACCGCCTTTAAGTAGTAATCAGATTATATGATACAAAGATTATAATTAATTATTTAAAGGAGGTATTGCACTGTATGAACTTGACTCTTTCTATTGTCCTTATTATTGTTGCCTTTGTTGCAGGTAGTGGCATTTTCGGGGCTGTTGCCGGAAATATAGCTAAAAACAAGGCGTTTAAAAAAGGCGTTGATGCAGGTATCGAACAGCGTAAACAACAAGCCGAAGCTATGAACGGCTCTGCCGAAGAACAGGCAAAAAAACAGGCGGAACGCATTATTGAAGATGCTGAAAAGGACGCCGATAATAAAAGAAAATCTGCTCTTGTGGAAGCTAAGGACGAAATACACAAACTCCGCACCGAAGCAGAAAAGGAAATAAAAGAACGCAGAGCAGAATTGTCACGACAGGAAAGGCGTGTACAACAAAAAGAAGAAAATCTCGACAAGAAAACCGATAATCTTGAAAGAAAAGAAGAAACCCTTAATCAGAAAATCAAGTCCGCTGATGAAAAACTCAAAGAGGCTGAATCTATCAAAAACGGTCAGATGGAAGTTCTGGAAAAAATTTCCCAGTTCACCAAGGAGCAGGCTAAGGAATATATAATTTCCAAACTCGAAGATGACCTCATACATGAAAAAGCTGTCAAGGTCTCAAATTACGAACAGCAGATAAAAGACGAATGTCTGGAAAAGGCACGTAGTTATATATCACTTGCTATAGCTAAAGTCGCTTCTGACCAGGTATCTGAAACAGCTGTTTCAGTAGTTCCGCTACCTAATGACGACATGAAAGGCAGAATTATAGGTCGTGAAGGTCGTAATATACGTACTCTCGAAACTCTCACGGGTGTTGACCTCATCATTGACGATACTCCGGAAGCTATCACGCTTTCATGTTTTGACCAGGTACGCCGTGAAATAGCCCGTATAGCACTCGAAAAGCTCATAGCTGACGGACGTATTCACCCGACACGCATAGAAGAAATGGTTGACAAAGCTAAGCGTGAAGTTGAATACCGCATAAAGCAGGAGGGTGAACGTGCTGTTATTGAAACTAACGTACACGGTTTAAATCACGAACTTATAAAACTTATCGGAAGACTTAAATTCCGTACAAGTTACAAACAGAATGTTCTTGACCACTCAATTGAAGTATCAAAACTTTGCGGAGTTCTTGCCTCTGAACTCGGTGTAGATGCCAATATGGCAAGACGTGCAGGACTTCTCCACGATATAGGAAAAGCCCTTACCGCTGAGATTGAAGGCTCACACGTTCAGATAGGTGTTGATGTCTGCAAAAAATACAATGAAAATCCTATCATACTCAACGCAATAGAGGCTCATCACAATGATGTTGAACCTAAAACTGTAATAGCCTGTCTGGTTCAGGCAGCAGATGCCATATCCGCCGCAAGACCAGGGGCAAGAAGTGAAAATTACGAAAGCTATATAAAAAGACTTCAGAAACTTGAGGAAATCTGTACTTCATATAATGGTGTCGACAAGTGTTACGCTATACAGGCAGGCAGAGAAGTCAGAATCATGGTAGTTCCTGAAATCATAAATGACGAAAAAATGGTACTCGTTGCCAGACAGATTGCACAACAGATTGAATCAGAAATGGATTATCCGGGACAGATTAAAATAAATCTTATCCGTGAAAGCAGAGTTTCTGACTATGCTAAATAATCCGGTATAATTTACAGCCATACATAATTCCGGCTGATTAATTTTAAAACTGCGGAAGTTTTTTTCTACCGCAGTTTTTTTGAAAAAAGGAGATGTTATTATGAAAAACAAATATTTAAAACGTAAACTAATGGCACTTATTTCCGCAATTTCCGTTTCTGTATGTGCCGTTTCAATGTCAGCATCTGCCGACTGGGTACATATCGGATATATGGGCGACCTTAACAACGATTCACAGGTGAATGTTGCCGACCTGCTCCTTATGTCAAAATACATTCTTGCAAAGGTACAGCTTACTTCCGAAAACGCCTACAATGTAAAGGAACATTTCTACTCAATAAACGGCAGTGAGGCAGATAATTCACTTGAATATCTTCAGACTTCTGACATAAATCAGGACGGCAGAACAGATATTTTTGACCTGATTCTTATGCGTAAATACGTAATAAATAAGTGGAGTGACCCTGTTTACATATGGAACGAGGAAACAGAATCTGATACTGAATCAACTACAGAAACTTCAACGACAGATTCCACTACATCTGCATCATCTACATCTGCTACATCTACAGCATCTTCCACATCTCCCACGACAACATCTTCTGCAACTACATCACTATCCAGCACGGATATTATGACAACCACCGCAACGACGGCTTTTGAATTTATTGAAGCTCCTGTAAAAGATTTATATGGTTCTATGCCCTCACAGAATAACGCTTCAATGGTAGTATTTTACGTAGATTTTCCGGATTGTCCGTATACATACGAACCAACTACAGCGGAAATTGAAAAAGCTGTATTCGGTTCTGAAGATACTTCCAGTAAAAACTATCCGTTTGAAAGTATATCGGCATTTTATAAGCGTTCCTCTAAAGGAAGTTTAAATATAAGCGGAGAAGTTTTCCGTTATACCACAAAGGAAAACAAATCGGCATATGAGGGCGATATATATCACGTAAACTTAATAAATGAAATCTTCGAGGCTTTCAAAGACAGTGAAGACTTCACCATATTTGACGGTAACGGCGATAAGGTAATTGATTCAACGCTCATTTCCGTACCTGCTTCTGCCGGTGACGATAACTGGTGGCCTGCTGCCGGTCAGTATGGCGGAAACGCTGATTTTAAAGTAGACGGTATGTCAATAGGTCACGTAATTGTAGGAAATGCTCAGATAGAAAGTAAAGCCGATTACAAGAACTTCACAAGCAGTTATCTTCACGAAACCGGTCACTGTATGGGACTTCCTGATTATTACCTATACAACGGCGAAAAAGATTTTGAGGGTCTGCACGGTTCAGCCGGTTACGAGATGATGGACGAAACAAACGCTGATTTTTCAGCAGTTTCAAAATTAATGCTCGGCTGGTATAAACGGGAACAGGTTGCAATATATGACCCGACTACTAAAACACAAACCTATACACTCAATAACGCACAGAAAGAAAACGGCAACTGTATTATAATTCCGTGCGGAAAACTCGAAAATAATTATTATTCAGAGTTTCTTATACTCGAATACACTACACTTGATGTAAATAACAGTCGTCTGAAAAAAGACTACTGGTGGAGAAGCTCCGGAGCAGGTGTAAGAGTGTTCCACGTTGAAGGAACTGTAAGCGATAATATCGGCTGGAAATATTGGAAATACGCAAGCGGTGAAAATGAAGCTACTAATAACGATACCGGCAGACGTTTCATACGCATAATAGACGATACTGAAACTGATAATCTTTATCATGCAGGCGACGTAATAGACAGTAATATTTCCGGTTTCAAGTGGTACGCCGAGGACGGTACACAATCAGTTGATACCGGTATCAGAATAACCGTCGACAGCATGGAAGACGATAACTGTATAATTACTGTATCGGAAAAGTAACGAAAGGCAAATATAATGTCAAAACAATTGTTTAATTCAAGTGAAAAGTCAAATTTTATCCTCAATATGACGAAGGAAAAATATTCACAACTTGCATCATATGGGTTATCGCTGACGTGTTTCACAACAGCCGTATTTGCAATTATTCCGGAATTTATTGATACGCTTTCTTACTCGATAGTATCGGGTGGGCTGGCAATTTCCGGAGTAGTATGCATGATACTGGCACTTATCGGAATAATTAAAAAATATATAGACGGCAACTGCCATACAGGAGCTTAGTATGCAGAAGG
>CAMWUB010000022.1 GCA_947177345.1 uncultured Ruminococcus sp.
GGTGAAATATGTATAAAGTATTTTTTATAACTTTTGGCTGTAAAGTCAATCAGTATGAAACCGAATGTATGAAAACTTCTTTTCAGAATAACGGCTTTGAAATTTCCGGCAAGCCCGACGGTGCGAACGTTATTATTATAAATTCGTGTACGGTCACGGAATACGGCGATAATGATGTTATCGCAACACTACGGAAGTTACGGAAAAAATTTCCGTCAGTTGTGATTGCTCTGACTGGTTGTTATCCGCAGGCTAACACACAAGCCGTTGAGAATCTTTCCGGAGCTGACATAATAACCGGTACTAAAAACCGTGCGGAAATAGTCCGGTTGGTAGCTGAATGTCTTGAAAACCGTGAACGGAAAATATTTATAGAAAAATATTCAAAAAATGATAAGTTTGAAACTCTTGAATTTCCGGCATTTTCGGATAATACCCGTACTTTCATGAAAATTCAGGACGGTTGCAATCAGTTCTGTACGTACTGTATAATTCCGTATGCTCGTGGTCGATGCCGTTCACGTCCGCTTGAATCGGTCAGGGCAGAGGCGGAAAATTCTGCACGTATGGGGAAAAAAGAAATCGTACTTACCGGAATAAATCTCGCATTTTACGGTATGGAATACGGTATTGACCTCGCCGACGCTGTGAAAATATGTTCCGCTGTGGACGGCATAAAACGTATAAGATTAGGTTCTCTCGAGCCTGAAAAAATGTCAGATGATTTACTGAAACGTCTTTCTGCTGTACCGGTACTATGTCCGCAGTTTCACTTGTCGTTGCAGAGCGGTTGCGACAGAACCCTGAAAGCTATGAACCGTCATTACAATACCGCTGAATATTATGAACTCATACAGAAAATAAGAAAATATTTTCCGGAATGTTCGTTCACTACCGATATTATGGTAGGTTTTCCCGACGAAACAGACGAAGATTTCAGGAAATCAATGGAATTTGTCGGAAAAATAGGATTCAGTCGTATACACGTATTCCGCTATTCACGCCGGAAAGGCACTCCGGCTGACAGAATGGCGGAACAGATTCCGGAACATATAAAAACATCACGTTCCGCTGAAATGATTAAAGTAGCTGAAAAATCACGTGAAAATTATATGAAGTCTCTCGTCGGAAAAACTGTTGAAGTCCTTTTTGAACGTGAAAACTGTACAGATTTCCACAAGGGATATTCAGCAGATTATACATTAATAAAAATTCCTTGTAAAAATTCTGAAAAAAGTTTGCGTAATCAGATATTTTATGTTACAATAGAAGAAAGTCATTCCGATTTCTGCACCGGCAGAATAGTGAGTGAATAAAAAATAATTTTAGAAATGGAGATTTTAATATGTCCGTATTCAGAATTTATGCCGAAAAAAAACCGGAATTTGCTGTTGAAGCACAATCCGTACTCAGCGATGTCCGTACAGCACTCAGGCTGAATTTAAATGGGCTTCGTATTCTCAACAGATATGATGCCGATAAGCTCAGTGAGGCAGATTTTAAAGCCTCTGTAAACACAGTCTTTTCAGAACCGGCTGTTGATGTCGTATATGAAGAACTTCCGGAAATCACACCGGACGAAAGAATTTTTGCCGTTGAGTATCTCCCTGGGCAGTTTGACCAGCGTGCCGACAGTTGTGAGCAATGTATACAGATTCTCCGTCAGGGTGAAAGATGTCGTGTAAGAAACGCCCGTGTATATATTGTCTCCGGAAGTATCACAGATGAGGAGTTTAAAAAACTGAAATCCTATATTATAAACCCCGTCGAAAGCCGTGAGGCATCACTTGAAAAGCCGGAAACTCTTGACACTAACTATGAAATCCCTGAAACTGTAAGAACTCTCCACGGATTCACAGAACTTGATGATGACGGTCTGCACGATTTCATTAAGAGTTATGGTCTTGCTATGGATTTCGATGATATTAAATTCTGTCAGAAATACTTCCGTGATGACGAACACCGTGACCCTACAATTACGGAAATAAAGATGATTGACACATATTGGTCTGACCACTGTCGCCATACAACATTCCTGACAAATATAGAAAATGTAAATATAGAAACTCCGTATATCAGGGACACCTATAATAAATATCTCGATGTCCGTAAGGAACTCGGACGCACTGAAAAACCGATAACTCTTATGGATTTGGCAACTATTGCCGTCAGAAAACTCAAAGCCGACGGACTTCTTGACGACCTCGACGAGAGCGAGGAAATAAATGCCTGCTCCGTAAAGATAAAAGTTGATGTTGACGGTCAGCCGGAAGACTGGATATTAATGTTTAAAAACGAAACTCATAATCACCCGACTGAAATAGAACCTTTCGGCGGTGCGGCAACCTGTTTAGGTGGTGCAATTCGTGACCCACTTTCAGGACGTTCATATGTATATCAGGCTATGCGTGTGACTGGTGCAGCTAATCCGCTTGTGCCAGTCGAGGACACTATAACCGGAAAACTTCCGCAACGTAAAATTACTGTAGGTGCGGCAAATGGATATAGTTCATATGGAAATCAGATTGGACTTGCTACCGGACACGTTGCGGAAGTGTATCACCCTGGATACGTCGCAAAGAGAATGGAAATTGGTGCAGTAGTCGGAGCAGCACCGGCGGAAAATATCCGTCGTGAAAGACCAGTCGCCGGTGATATAGTAGTACTACTTGGGGGTAAAACCGGTAGAGACGGTTGTGGTGGTGCTACAGGTTCGTCAAAATCGCATACACTCGAATCCCTCGAAAACTGCGGTGCAGAAGTTCAAAAAGGCAATCCGCCTGAAGAAAGAAAATTACAGCGACTTTTCAGAAATCCGGTTGTAACTAAAATGATTAAACGCTGTAACGATTTCGGAGCTGGTGGTGTATCTGTTGCAATTGGTGAACTCACTGACGGTCTTGTTATAAATCTGAATGCAGTTCCGAAAAAATATGACGGTCTTGACGGTACTGAAATTGCTATCAGCGAATCTCAGGAAAGAATGGCTGTTGTAATCGCTCCGGAAGACGTTGAAAAATTCATGGCAGAGGCAAGAAAGGAAAATCTTGAGGCTACTGTTGTGGCAGATGTCGTTGACGAACCACGTCTTAAAATGAACTGGAATGGAAATACTATAGTAAATCTTTCAAGGGATTTCCTTAACTCAAACGGTGCAACAAAGTACACTGATATTACTATTGAAGAACCTGTTTTCACAGAAGACGAGATTTTCACGGATAGTCCTGAAACATGGTCTGAAATAATGTCAAATCTTAATGTATGCTCGCAGAAAGGTTTGGTAGAAAAATTTGACTCAACAATCGGAGCAAGTACGGTACTTATGCCATACGGTGGCGTATATCAGATGACACCGTCACAGGCAATGGCAGCTAAAATACCGGTACTCAAAGGCGAAACTAATACCTGTTCGATAATGGGCTGGGGATATAATCCGGATGTTTCAGAAAAAAGCCCATACCATGGTGCAATGCTCGCCGTTGTTGAATCCATTGCTAAAGTAGTAGGTGCAGGCGGTTCATATAAGAAGTGCTGGCTGACGTTTCAGGAATATTTTGAACGTACTCAGAATGACCCTAAACGCTGGGGAAAACCTATGTCTGCATTACTCGGAGCATTCAAGGCACAGCTTGAAATGGGTTGCGGTTCGATAGGCGGTAAAGATTCAATGTCAGGTACTTTCGAGAATATAGACGTTCCACCTACGCTTGTATCTTTTGCGGTATCGACTGCACAGGCAAATAAAGTAGTTTCCACGGAGTTTAAGAAAGCAAATAATGATGTCATAATGCTTGTACCAGAATACGACAGAAACGGACTTCCGGTATTTACGAGTTTAAAGAAAGTTTTCGACAAAGTGGAAAATCTTATAGCTTCCGGTCGTGCAAGTGCTGTATGGACTATCGGTTATGGTGGTGTTGCTGAAGGTATCGCCAAAATGTGTTTCGGTAACAAATTAGGCTTTGAATTTACAGCACGCCTTACACCTACTGAATTATATAAATCCCGTTATGGTGCGTTTATCGTGGAAGTTCTCGGAAATGCAGAGCCTGACGAATTTGTAATAGGACGTACTATTTCAGATTACAAGATTTATACAAAGAAGTATTCCGTAAATCTCGACAACCTCCAGAGAACGTGGGAAAGTAAATTAGAACCTGTTTTCCCGTGCAGAATAAGAACTACCGACACTACACCGCAGACGTATTCATATGAAAGTTACGGCAGAAAATCAGCATCTATAAAAGTCGCTGAACCTAAAGTATTGATACCTGTATTCCCTGGTACTAACTGCGAATACGATACAGCACGTGCTTTTGAAAGAGCAGGGGCAAAGGCTGAAACGGTAGTAATTAAGAATCTCACACCGGCTGACCTCGAAGACAGTATAAACTACTTTGAAAAAGCTATAAAGGATTCACAGATAATAATGATTCCTGGCGGATTCAGTGGCGGTGACGAACCTGAGGGTAGCGGAAAATTCATTACAGCATTTTTCAGAAATCCGAAAATTAAAAACGCTGTCCATGAACTTCTTAAACATCGTGACGGTCTTATGTTAGGTATCTGCAACGGATTTCAGGCATTAATAAAACTGGGTCTTGTACCATTCGGCGAAATAACCGATATGACAGATGATTCACCTACACTTACATTCAATACGATTGCAAGACATCAGTCAATGATGGTCAATACCCGAATAGCTTCCAATAAATCGCCGTGGCTTTACAGCTGTGAAATAGGTGATATTCATACAGTACCGATTTCACATGGTGAGGGACGTTTTGTAGCACCTCCGGCACTCATACAGCGACTTGCCAACGAAGGTCAGATTGCTACACAGTACGTCGATACAGAGGGCAATCCTACTATGGATATACGCTATAATCCTAATACTTCCGTTGACGCTATCGAGGGTATAACCTCACCTGACGGCAGAGTTTTCGGAAAAATGGGTCATTCTGAACGTATGGGCAGTTATATATGTAAAAATGTTTCCGGAAACAAAGACCAGAAAATTTTTGAAAATGGTGTAAAATATTTCAAGTAAATCTATAATAAAAGGACGGATTTTTTTCCGTCCTTTTCCCGAAAGGAATAATTATGGCATATTATCTGATAGACTACGAAAATGTACGTATATCCGGAATGAATGGTTTCAGTAATCTCACTGAAGACGATAAAGTAATAATATTCTACAGCGATAATTCTGATAGTCTCACATTCGGACTTCACTACCAACTTATGACATCTTCTTGTCAGGTGGAGTATCATAAAGTGGAAACCGGTACTAAAAATGCTCTTGATTTTCAGCTTTCGTCGTATCTCGGATATGTTATAAGGGAAAATAAAAGCAAATCTGATAGCAGATTCTTTATAGTATCGAAAGATAACGGATTTTCAGTGTTATGTACATACTGGCAGAATAAAGATATATCTGTTGAAATAATAATGAATCTTAACGGCGAAAAAAATCCTGAACCCTCTGAAATAACTGAATCTGTTATGGCAACTCCAGAAGAAATAACAGAAATCCTTTCAGAAATCATATGGGATAATACTGATATTGATTTTGTTATTTCTTCAGTAATGGAAAGCCATACAAGAAATGAAATATCAAATAAACTTAATTCATACTTCAGGGACGGTACAAAAGTTCACGAAATATTTACATCTCTGAAGCCTTTTATTAAAAATTTACCTGGCAGGTGAAATTTTTGAAAAAATAACCATTTTTTCTATTGACTTATGGTATTTTTTAGTGTATAATAAAATAAGTGGATTTATTTATAAATTCTGCATCTCAAATTAAAAGGAGTCTGATTTTATTGAAAAATATTTTATTTGTAGCTTCTGAATGTGTACCTTTCATAAAAACCGGCGGTCTTGCCGATGTTGTCGGTGCACTTCCGAAGTATATAAACAAAGGTGAGTTCGATGTGAGAGTTATACTCCCGAATTACACCTGTATTCCGGCAAAATTCAGGAACAATTTCAGGTACATCAAACACTTCTATATGGATTACGGTATGAGGGAAGAAAATGTTCACGTGGGCATAATGGAATATGAATACTCTGGTATAAAGTTCTATTTTGTCGATAACGAATACTATTTCAAGTGCGATACACCATATTCCGCTGATTTGAAGTGGGATATAGAAAGATTCACATTTTTCTGTAAAGCTGTTCTTGCTATACTTCCGGTTATAGGATTCAGACCGGATATTATACACTGTCATGACTGGCAGTCATCACTGATACCGGTATTCATGCACTCTACTTTTGCAACGCATCCTTTTTACAGTTCTACAAAATCAATCATGACTATTCATAACCTTAAGTTTCAGGGTGTATGGAATATCGATACATTCAAGTATAATACAGCACTTCCGCAGTATATGTTTACTCCGGATAAACTGGAGTTCAAAAGAGATGCAAATATGCTGAAAGGTGGTCTTGTATACGCCGATTATATAACCACTGTCAGCGAAACTTATGCCGAGGAAATAAAATATCCGTTCTATGGCGAACAGCTTGACGGTTTACTTCGTGCAAGGTCTCAGTCTCTCAGAGGCATTGTAAACGGTATTGACTACAATGTATTTGACCCTAACAATGATAAGCATATTTATAAAGAATATCATGCGAAGAACTTCAAGAAGAAAAAGGCGGTCAATAAGGCTGAGCTTCAGAAAGAACTGGGCTTACCTGTTGACCCTGACAAATATATGATAGCTATAATTTCACGTCTCACAGACCAGAAAGGTCTTGACCTCATAAGCTATACTATGGAACGTATCTGCGACGAAAACACACAGTTTGTAGTAATCGGTACTGGCGACCACAGATATGAAGATATGTTCCGTCACTATCAGTGGAAATATCCGGACAGAGTTTCAGCAAATATACTCTATTCAGATACTCTTGCACATAAACTTTATGCCGGTGCTGATGCTATGCTGATGCCGTCGCTGTTTGAACCATGCGGACTTACTCAGCTTATTTCGCTCAGATACGGTACAGTTCCGATTGTCCGTGAAACAGGTGGTCTTAAAGATACCGTACAGCCATACAACGAATTTGACGGTACAGGTACAGGTTTTTCATTTGCTAACTACAATGCTGAAGAAATGCTCGGCGTAATAAACTATTCAAAACATATTTATTTCAATCACCGTGACCAGTGGGATAAAATGGTTCAAAGAGGCATGACTACTGATTATTCATGGAACAGCTCCGCTAAACAGTACGAAGGTATGTACAGCTGGATTATTAACTGGTAATAAATTAATTAAAATAACGGACGGACATATAAAAAAGTCCGTCCGGTTTTTTAAGGAGTGATTTATATGAAGATAAAAGGAGCAGTTTTCGATATGGACGGTCTTATGTTCGATACCGAAAAAATTTTAGTGAGATTCTGGAAAGAATCGGCTTTTTCATACGGCTACAATATGACCGACGAAAATGTTTTTGAAATAAGAAGTCTTTCACGGAAATATTCCGTACCTCTTTTAAAAAGTATTTTCGGTGAAGATTTCCCGTTTGAAAAAGTCCGGAGCAGGCGTATAACTCTTATGAACGAATATATTGATACATACGGTTTTGAAGTGAAAAAGGGTCTTTATGAACTTCTTGACTTCCTTAAAGAAAATAATTATCTTATAGCCGTTGCAACCGCCACAGAACGTCAACGGGCTGAATGTTATCTTAAAAAAGCCGGTGTATATGAATATTTCGATTCCGTAATATGTGGCGATATGGTCACAAATGGCAAGCCTGAACCTGATATTTACCTGACCGCTACAACTGCATTAGGTCTGAAACCGGAATTATGTGTTGCTTTTGAGGATTCCCCGAATGGTATAAAATCTGCATATTCGGCAGGCTGTCATGTGATAATGATTCCTGACCTTACACAACCTGATGACAGTATAAAGCCTATGTTAAGCGGAATTTATGAAAGTCTCGACAAAGCAACGGAATTTTTCAAGGAGGTCTGAATAATGCCGAGTAAAACAAGTGTATCTGAAATTTTTGAAATCCCTAAATTTTACTACTTCGCAAGTGGTAACGATTATTCCGGAAGTAAGGGAGATTTTTCGTATAAGATTCAGAACGGAAAATCACTGAAGTGTATGACATGGCATGGTAAATTGTGTTCTATGAAAGCAGTCATTGAACATGAAAAGGATTTTGAAAAAACTCCGGAAGGATTCGCTGAAATGGTAGCATGGCTTGAATCCGCTTTAAATTTATAACTGATATTTATAATTTAACACGCAGAATACAAAAAAGACTTCTGAAAAATTTTTCAGAAGTCTTTGAATTTTTATATAACTCCGGAATCACCACCGCCGGTTAAGTCAACAGCAGGTGGTTCAGGTTCAACAACAGGTGTATCAATAACCGGTGGGTCAGCGATTACCGGAACATCTGTAACAGGTGGGTCAGTTACTGGTGGATTAGTTATCGGAGGGTCTGTAACAGGTGGGTCAGTAACTACCGGAATTTCTGTAGCAGGAGCTTGTGTTACCGGAGCTTCTGTAACAGTTACCTGAGTTTCGGGTGCATACGTATAGACAGGTTCAGTCCATGTGTATTGTGGCTGAGTAGTAGTTACAAGTGGTTCAGTATAGGAATTAGTATACTGTGGTTCAGTCCATTGATTTACAGTTTTTTTAGTAGTCTCGACGTATTCGTAAGTCTGTGCAGTAGTTTTTGCCTGAGTGGTTTCCTGAATATATTCGTATTCAGGTTCAGAAGTTTCGGTATTGCTGATATAAAGCGATTCGCTTTCAGATGATACACTTTCAGAATAGTAATATACAATAAGTTTTTTGCCGTCCTTGTTACTGAAAGTATCACCGGCTTTTACATCTTTTCCCTCTACCTGCAAGCCGATTACTACATTAGGATTTACTTTTTTATCGCTTTTTGTTGCGAGAATAGAATAATTAGATATACCTGCTTTTTTGAGTTTCGCCTGATAATCTTTTATTTCAACGTCCTTGAAATCCGGAATTGTAGCAGTTTCCTTACCTTTGCTGACTTTCACTTCAATAGTAGCGTATCCGCCTATAAGCTGTGAACCTGGTTCAATATTCTGCCAGAAAATCTTGTCTGCATCGTAATCGTCATTGTATTCGTATTCCGGAACGAGTGTAAAGAAATCTTTATACTTATCAGCTGAAAGTTCGTAGAATTTTCCGACGAGGTTAGGCATAAGGGTATCAGGTAATACTTCAGTTTCTTCTTCAGTAGTTTCTTCTTCAGTATCGCCTGAAACGACATTATCAGATACTGTAGTATTCTGTTGACGTAGTTCAGAATTATGCTGGCGGTCTGTCTGAGTATTGGTAATCATATTTATTATAAATACCGCTATTATCATGAGTATCGCTACAAGAAGTACGCCTATTATCAGCGGAACTTTTAACCTGTCCACTGTTTCATATCGGTATTCCGAACCCTCATTATTTCCGGAATCGTATGAATTATCATAATTTTCCTGAACATTCTTATTTTCCTTTGGTTTTTCAGACGGTTTATTCTGTGATTTTTCCGGTGCAGTACGTTTTATTACTGTAGTATTCTGAACAGGTTTCGGAGCAGGTTGTTCAAAGAGTTTAGTAACGAGTTCTGTTATAGTCTGAATACGGTCACAACCTGATAAGCTCATACCCTCCATGATGATTCTTGAAACATTACGGGGTATTTTAGCACTTAACATACGAGGCTCACAAAGTTCGTCATCTTTAAGCCGACGCATAGCATCTACAGGCATACAACCTGTAAGTGAACGATACATTAAAGCACATACACCATATACATCAGTCCATGAACCTTGTCGGCTGTTCGTACCGGCGGAATACTGTTCCGGAGCGGTATAACCTCTGAAAAGTTCGTATTCAAGACCTGAATCAGCAGTTCGTACCGCCGAAACACAGAAACCAGTTAATTTAAGTTCGCCCTTGTTTGTAATATATACAGTATCAGGACATATTGCACGGTGAATAATTCCGGCATTGTGCAGGATTCCCAATGTAGTGAACAGTGGCGGGAAAAGTTTTGCAATCTGTTCCCAACTCAATTCACCGGCGTTATCCTTTAGATAGTCAAGCATTTTGACACCCTCAATATGTTCAAAGACGGCATATGTTGTATTGTTTTCGGTGAACATATCAAGCATGGCGTTTATATTGGAGTTGTTCCGCAGACGTGCAAGAGATTTGTTAAGTTCGGTAAATTCCGCCATAAAAGCCTTATATTTTGCGAGACTTTCATAAGTTACATTTATAATAGACCTGCCCTCAGAACGTGTACAGAGATTCACGGGCATATATTCCCTGATAAGTACAGTACATTCCGTTGAAGTATCATGGGCGATATATGTAGCCCCTTCGCCGTTGTATTCAAGCAGAACGCCTACAAGGTATCTTTCATGAAGTATAGTTCCGGGGGTTATATACATAGGATTTGACGGTGTATTTTCGACATACGCACATGACGGACATATTGATAAATTACTGTCATATCTTTTCATGCATCTGTAACATATTTTACGTTCTCCCAAAGCTGTTCCTCCTTTTTTCAAAATAATATAGTTATCTGATTAATTTTATCATTATTCCGGCGGAATGTCAACCGCTTAACTGATAATATAATAAATTAGTCGGAATTTGTATCTGATTTGTAATCAATTTATTACTTGGCTGTAGTAATTTATATGCTATATTATTTAATCAGAGCGAAATAAGACCATTGTCAAGCATTTCCTGAACCGCAAGCATAACACCGATTTTACCGCTTGTGTAAGTTATACCGCCCTGCATCCATACGGCAAAAGGTTCACGTATAGGAGCATCGGCGGAAAGTTCAATTGACGCACCGTTTGTGAACGCACCGGCAGCCATGATTACTTTATCCGAATACCCTGGCATATCCCACGCTTCCGGAGTTACGAAAGAATCAACCGGAGCTCCTTTCTGAATACCTCTACAAAATGCGGTCAGTAGTTCTTCATTACCGAGTTTAACAGCAGTAATAATATCGCCACGCTTATCGTCCTTACGTGGTGAACACTCAAAGCCGAGCATAGTCAGTAATTCGCTTGCAAATGCGGAAGTCTTTATAGCATTGGCGACAACGTCCGGAGCAAAGAAAAGACCCAGTAAAATTTCACGGTTCATACCGAGTGTACAGCCTACTTCTTTTCCCATACCGACACAGGTCAGCCGATAGGAACATAACTCCACGAGGTCAGCACGTCCGGCAATATATCCGCCAGTCCGAGCGATTCCACCACCGGCATTTTTTATAAGCGAACCTATTATTATATCCGCACCGACTTGTGTCGGTTCTGTTTCCTCGACAAACTCACCATAACAGTTATCAACCATTACTATAATATCATGATTACCCTTTTTTGCGGAAATAATCATTTTTTCAATATCTTCCACTGTGAAAGCCGGTCTGAGTGAGTAGCCTCGTGAACGCTGTATATATGCGATTTTTGCACCCTTGACAGATTTTTCAATTTTATCGTAATCGGGTGTACCGTCAGGGAGCAGGTCAACCTGACCATATTCAATACCGTAATCCATAAGTGAACCATTTCCCTTATTTCCGGAAATACCTATAACTTCCTCTAAAGTATCGTATGGCTTGCCGGTTATGGAAACTATTTTATCACCAGTGCGGAGAACTCCGAAAAGAGCCGGCGCAAGTGCATGCGTTCCGGCAACAAAATTGAATCTCACCAGAGCGGCTTCAGTACCGAGTGC
>CAMWUB010000023.1 GCA_947177345.1 uncultured Ruminococcus sp.
CCGTATTTATCCTGTTCCACAGCGGTAACATACCAGTATTGCGAGCTTTTATTTTCACTGCCGAAGATTACGCATGAAGTGCCTTCAGTCACGCTATATCCGAGAGGTGTAAGCAGGCGACCCGTTCCCATGTTTGTAATTCTGAAAAAACTTCCGACACTGTTAGTACCTGTATAATCAAAACGCCAGTTTTCATTCTGAGACCCATTTGTTGTCCATGTATTGCAGGCTGATTTATCTGTATAGCCTGAAATATTAAGATTACGGCTGTTATCTGCTGTACTGATTCTTACAGTTTCCGCCGGATAGTCAACAGATAAGGCTGAAACTTTTTCCGGAACTGACAAGAACAATGTCATTATACAGGACATCATAAAAATACAAGCAGTAAGCATACACATTTTTCCTGATTTGTGAGTAATATTCATTTTTTCCTCCTTTAAATATTAAAAATTCAGGCATTTACCGGTAACGTAACAATAAAACAACAGCCCTTGCCAATCTGACTTTGTACGGAAATTTTACCGCCGTGTAAATCAACAATTCTTTTAGCAATAGTCAAGCCCAGTCCGGTTCCCTCTGAGGAACGTGAACTATCCGCTTTATAGAAACGGTAAAAGATTTTTTCACGTTGCGAATCACTTAATCCTATCCCGTTATCTTTAATCAC
The DNA here is from genome assembly GCA_947177345.1 of uncultured Ruminococcus sp. GTDB lineage: Bacteria > Bacillota > Clostridia > Oscillospirales > Ruminococcaceae > Ruminococcus. Next base: position 671 of record CAMWUB010000023.1, read on the forward strand.
TGTTTCAATCTCATCTTTTTTTCTGACAAGCTGTACCGTAATTTTTCCGTTTGTACCGGTAAATTTTATTGAATTGGAAAGAAGATTTATCCATACCTGATATAATAACGCCTCTTCGCCTGTATAATAGATTTCCTCCAGTTCAAGCTCTATGTCCAGTGATTTGCTTTCCCATTGGTTCTGAAGCAACACTACAGCACGGCGAATCTGCTCGTCAAGACAGAAATTTTCCATTTTCAAAGGTGTATCAGAATGTTCAAGTTCAGATAATCTTAAAAGGTCAGCAGATAAACGTGACAGTCTGTCACTTTCATACATAATAATATCCGCATATGACTTTATCTGTACATTATCTGACTTTTTCTGAATCAGTTTTGCGTACCCTTTAAGTGAAGTAATCGGCGTATTAAACTCGTGTGCTACATTGCTGACAAATTCCTTGTGAAGATATTCATTTTCGGAAAGTGTATGTATCATCAGATTAAAGTTATTCGTCAGTTCGCCTATTTCGCTTGAACCGCATTTTTTTACAGTAACAGATAAATCACCGTTGGTCACATCGTGTGCCACCTTCGAAAGTCTTTTGATTGGAATAACAACTGTAATTGACGTAATCGTAATAAGGACAACACCCAGAATAATCTGAAAGATAGTCATAAGAGTTTGTGCGTGTAAGAAAGTAGATATAGCACTGTTACCAAGATTAGGCTTTAAACAGATATATTTTCCGTCACAGTATACGATGACAGCCATATCATATGATATTTCTGAACCGTGTATCAGAATTTCACCGTTCTGAAGTTGTTGAAGTTCTTTAGTATTCAGTAAGCCGTCAAAAGCTGTTTCGGAATCGTAAACGGTTATTATTATTTCCGAAGAACTGATAAACCGGACAGCTTCAGATACTTCATAGTTGCCGTCAGTAACTAATTTACTGATATTTTCTGCTTTTAATCTGAAATCACTACCGATAGTATCATAAATTTTCGAGGTATGCATTACGTTCATGACTATGTTTGGAAGCAACAGCGATATAAGAAACGATACAAGAAATACTGAAATAAACCGTGTATAAACAGAACTGAATACTTTCTTTAATTTCATTTTGTTACCGCCTTATATCCTATTCCTTTTGCGGTCAGGATTTCAAAATCCTTACTATCCGCAAATTTTTCACGCAGATGATGTATATGCACATCTACAGTACGAGGTGTGCTTTCCGTATCATATCCCCATATTTCGTCCATAATCTGCATACGTGTATAAATACGTCCCGGATTCGATAAAAGAAAAAATAACAACTGAAATTCTTTCTGAGACAATTCAATATATACGCCGTCAACCTGTACTGAATATTTATCGTAATCCAGCTTTGTAGTCCCGATATTCAATTTTGTACGGCTTGCCTTTTTTGACCGTCTTAGTAACGCCTCCGTACGCATTACAAGTTCGTCCATATCAAACGGTTTTACCATATAGTCGTCTGCTCCCGAGGTGAAACCTGTTTTTTTATCGTCAATTGTACCTTTTGCGGTTATAACCAGAATAGGAATATCAATATTTGCTTCACGAAGTTCTCTTGAAAGTGTAAATCCGTCCATATCCGGCATCATGACATCTGTTACAAGCATATCAATATGTTGATGTTCCATAAGATTCAATGCTTCCATACCATTTGTACAACTAAAAACAGAATAACCGGCATCCTGAAGAAACTGAAATATAAGATTCTGAATATTCATATCATCTTCACAAACTAATATATGAAACATTCGTTAATACCTCCTTGTGCAAATTAGTCTTGATTTATGATAGTATATCAATTTCATATTTCATTATATCGCATTTTCATCTTTCAGACAACCATAAACAACATGATGATAAATTTTTATATTTACTATACTATTTTACTTCTTTCCAATCTGCCATCTTTATAATAAAATTACAATGTTAAGTTAATGTTAAGTAAAGGAAAAATTAAAAAAATTGTCAATTGTCTTGCGTTAAAAAAAGAAAGTATCATTTTTCCTGTAGTCTATGCGGAATATGATACTCTTTTTATTTGTCGGTATAAGGTCACTTCGGAATTGTCCTTTTTTAACTGTCACAAAATTCAAGGAACGTACCAGAATTGCACATTACAGCGGTCTGCCAGAACTTATGTCAATGTTCAAACAGATTGCGGATATCCGCACGTCTGATACCTTGAAACTCGACGTTCCGGAGTGTGAATATAAGAACTTGTCTTCACAAGAAAAAAGTGATATAATATAGAGTATTATGAGATATACAAGTGATTTGACAGATAGCCAATGGGAAATAATAAAACCAATGCTGAAAGAAGCGGGCTATCGAAGTATGGACGAAAAAAGAGAACAAGTAAACGCTGTACTGTATCTGGTAAAAACGGGATGTCAGTGGAGAAATCTACCGAAAGATTTTCCAAACTGGAAAACTGTCTACAGCTTTTATCGTCGTGCCTGTTATAACGGAACATGGGATAAGATACAGCGTGAATTGGTAAAGAAAACACGCAGGGCAAAGGGGAAAAATGAAAGTCCTACATATGCCCTGATAGATTCTCAAAGCGTAAAGGCTGCATATGGAAATGAAAAACGTGGCTATGACGGAGGAAAAAAACGAAAGGACGAAAGCGACACATAGTAACAGATACTATGGGAAATCTCCTCAGCGTTCATGTTCATGCAGCAAATATTCATGATACCAGGGGTGGAGTATATACTTTTGAAAAAGCATTATTCCGTTATCCGACTTTTATTGGTGCTCGTGCCGACCAAGGTTATAGAGGAAGATTCAAAAATACTTTTGAAATATTCCATAACATTAAAATTGACATTTCACCCAGAATCAAAAATGAATTTGAAGTGAAGCCTCTTCGCTGGGTTGTTGAACGTACTTTGAGTTGGTTTGGTGGTTCCAGACGTCTTTCTAAGGATTATGAAATTAAAACTTTTTATCAGGAATGTATTTGTATTATTTCAAATTTAGCTACTATCTTACGCCGTTTTTAGCTTGTGAAGACAGGTTCTCATAAAAAAACCTCCTTAAGTCGTCGAATGCGAGCAGTAAATTCCCTTGACTTTGTTTTCATAGACATCTGTCAGACCGTAAGCACGGTAGAAAAATTTCCATGCATCAGCGGACTGGTTTTCTTCCGGAGTAATTACCTTATTTACAATATGTTTTGTAAACTGTAATATTGCAGATTTCTGAATAATCATGAAATTGATATTTTTTTCTGCTGATGCCTTTTTATATCCGCCAATTTCTTCACCGGAAGATTTACCGTTAAGAAGGTCAATCGCTGTGTAAAAGCGTGTCTGAGGCACTTTTACAACCTTTGAAAAACCTTCAAGCATAGCTTTTGACTTGTACGTATCAAGGGCGACTATGACGTTATGGAGCGACGGTGTTATGAACAAAATGCGGTTTTCGGCATCAACTTCGGATTCGTCAAGGACATTGTTTGCTGTTGTGATTGCGTTGCATACGGCTGAACCGTCTGAAAGATTTTCAGATTTGACTGTAATTCCTGATTTTCCGGCGTATTTTGCAAAACGGTAAGCGTCCATTTCAGGAACAACTTTGTCACGCACGAATCGTGATGAGAGCATTCCGAATGAAATTCCGATAGTTTCTTCGTTATCCATAGCATCAACGCTGAACGCTCTGCAACGGTCATAATAGAACTTGACGGTCTCCCATGTAAGTTGGTCGTCACCGTCAACGTAACCACCGGAACGGCTATAATCTGCAAGACCGTCCATATCAATTTTCGGTATGAGAATTTCATTTGCGTTCGTCCCCTGACGGACTGTTGAGGCATCACTTTCGAGAACATCTGTCAAACTTGCGAGTTTGTAGACGTCGTCGAGTTTGTCAACGTATTTCTTTACAAGTGCGATTGAATTTGGCATAAAAAATCCTCCTTTATTTCAGACCCATAACTTTTCTGATAAAAGCATCATCGACTTTAACACCGCTCTGACCGGTTGTACTTACCGAAAATTCCGGTACAGGCTGTGCGGATTTGAAAGCATTAGGGTACTTTTCCTTGAAGTTGTTCACAATATTGTCGTCGTCAATGAGCTTGTCACCGTCGAATTTCAGACCTTTTTCAAGTATCAGGTCTGTTACGTGCTTTTCATAGATGTCGTCTTTGAGACCAAGAGACTTCACGTAATTACCGACTTTTGTCTTGTGTTCAAAAGCCTTGCGGTCGCTCTCTGACTGCTCCCACTTCTTCTTGTAATCCTTGTACGATTTGAGTGTTTCATTGACGGTATCAAGCTGTGATTTCAGGTCATTGTATTCCTGCTCCGAGTAAGTTTTTTCCGCCTGCTCCGGTGGATTTTCAGGTGTAGTTTCTGCCGAAACGGTTTCAGGTGATTTGATTTCTTCTTCCATTTCAGATTCTCCTTTTCTTAAAAATGGGTATAAAAATAAGACCTGTGGTCTTTTTCGGCGTTTATTTATCGAGTAAAGTTCTTACTATATCATTCATCACACTGCAAATACTGGAATAGTCACAACTATCCATGCAGTCATTTATTTCGATTTCTGACATTTCTTTCAGCTTGTCAAGCATAATCTGCCTTACTTCATCTTTAAAATCGTTCATTTTATTCTCCTTTTAAACGGTATTTAAACACTGTTTTAATGACGTTTAAACGCCCTTTAAAGAGCGTTTAAATTTTTTTAATATTCGTCATCATGTGGATAAATATCCGGAAGTTCTACTCCCATTTCCAAAGCTTTTTTTATGTCTTTTACATATTCAGCATATTCATTTCCGGCGTATTCAGCATCTAAACACCCACTTGGGTCATGTCCCCAAACTTTTTCATATTCAGAATACAGCTTTTCAAGTTTTTTTGTCATTTTGCCATAATACATACATTATCCTCCAAATCTACTTATCAGATTAACTATCATTTCCATTTTATTTGAAGTTTCAGGCAAAACTTCATTTATCATTTTCAGAACATTTGGATTATTATCATAATAAAATTGTCCATATTGTGCAAATGTCTCTTTTTGTAAAGCAAATGGTTTTTCCCAATCAATGCTTAAGTTGTTAGCATTGATTGGGAACAACATCAATCAGATAGCAATACGTCTGCACAGTTCGGGTAATTTTTACGCAGAAGATATGCAGGAAATCAAACAGAAAGTAGGTGAATTATGGCAGTTACTTCTATCCATTCAATCAGAGCAACAGTCGGCAGTGCAATCCGATACATCATTGACCCGGATAAGACCGTCAACGGACTATATGTTTCGTCTTATCTCTGCCGAACCAATTCAAGAGGAGCAGCAGAGGATTTCACCCATATGCGAAAAAACGGAACAGGACGGACAGAAGTCTTAGCACAGCACATAATCCAGTCATTCAAGCCGGGCGAAATTACTCCCGAAAAAGCGCTTGAAATAGGCGAGGAGTTATGCGACAGATTTCTGAAAGGCGAATATCAGTATGTGCTTGCCGTCCACACCGACCACGAACATATCCATTGTCATATCATTTTAAACAACATAAATCTCTACACGAATCGTTCTTTTGAGACCGAAGAAAATCAGGGAAAAAAGTCTGAAAGAGCGTGGGCAAAACTCCGCAGTATCTCTGACGAAATCTGTCGTGAACACGGCTTGTCAGTTATCGAAGAACCACAGAAAAATACGGGAATTTCCCATTTTGAGCATGATATGCAGAAAGAGGGTAAATCGTGGAAAGATAAACTCCGTGCGAAAATCGCTGAAATCGCATATTACAGTCAAAATCTTGATGACTTTTTCAGGAATTGCACAGACAGCGGAATAGAGTACGTTTACAAGCCGAACAACAAGTACAAGCTGAAATTCCGTATGCAAGGACAGGAGCGTTTTACACGAGCTGAAACTCTGGGTGAGGAATACACAGCAGAACGTATTTCAGAGCAGATTGAACAAATCCAAAAACTGCATACAAGAATACACAACATAACTGAAATTCCCGAAATTAAGCCGATTGAAAAGAAAGAAGATAAATGGGCGAATATTCGTGGTATGCAGAATGCCGATGTGATAATTGCGGAACTTGAATCGGCAGGTGTGGAATCGCTGAATGTTCTCAAATCGTTTATGTGGAATGTTCACCATGATGATGACCACACAGATGAACTTGCATCACTCCAAAAGAAAATCAAGGCAGTTGATGGTCTTATTGCTAAAATCAAGCATCTTGATGAAATCGCACAGGTTTACAAGGAGTACAAGGGCTTGAAAGGATTCAGGCAGAGCCGTTTCAGGAAGAAAAACGCTGCTCAGAAATATACCAAGCAGGTGAAAAAATATCTTGATGCGCAGTATATGAAACGTGAACGAGAACGCAGTCAGCAACGGTCTTATTCACAGCAGAAAAAGAAAAGTGAACTTGAATAGGAGATAATAATTATGGAGAAAGAATTACTGAAACAGCGACAGCGTGAGGGTATCGAGATTGCCAAGTCGCAGGGCAAGTACAAGGGCAGAAAACCTATTCCGATTGATTGGACGAAGTTCGGTCAGCTTTATGAGGAGTGGAAGTTGAAGAAAATCACGGCAAGGGATTTTATGCGAAGAATGGATTTGTCAGCAACTACTTTCTACCGTTGTGTCAATAAATATGAAGCCCGAAACGGAATCACCAAGCAAACTATCGCTTAACCTTAACAAACGAACGAAAAAGCCCATCAAAGCCGTCCAAGCCTGCAGAGTTGAAAACTAACCGCTGAAAAAGAAAAGCCCTCAGAAACGCTTACAGAGCGTTTCCGAGAGCTTGCGAATGGTGCTTATTATGGATTGTAACATAATTTTGATTTTTACTGATGAAGAACGGAATAGGGGGTATGTTAACAAAATTATCTTGTTTATTCAGCTATTGTTGTTATAAGTATGGTTTGCAATGTTAGAATAATTGCTATAGTCGCTCCAGTAATCCGGATACGGAGATTGAATAAAATCTAATCTATACATACTGTCTAAAGAATTTTTTGCGTTAATAGCCATATCATTTAAGAGAATATTTCCGTTTTCATTGACTATTATGTAAATGTACTCACCATATGCTCCGTTCTTATCCTTATAAATACCCTTTGCTATTGCTTTTCCATTATCAAAATCCAATGCAGTTAAATCAAAATGTGTATCATTAGAGTATGATATTGATTCAATAACAGAGTTATTAACTGAATACTCTATATATTTGCATAACGAGTCGTATTGAACAAAATCACTGAAATCCGTTTCCCCAATGTTATTATACATTCTTGCCCATTTATGACACATATCGTCGCAGAATGCCTGTATTGTATCTTTGTCTTCAACAGAAAGAAAATCTGCATTTATGGTACTATAAGTACTTATTTCTTTAGTTGATTCAACTAATGTTTCAGAAATCTTTGGTTCAAAACCAATCATTAATTCATTATCCTCAGATTCCGATTGGAATTCACTGCTTTGTGATGCTTCAGTTAAATTTTGAGCCGAATAACTTTTACTTGATGATTCCTGTGATGAATTGCTACACGAAGGAAATACAACTAAAGTTAATGCTACAGAAACTGTACAAAAGAACTTACGCATAATATCCATCAAGTCTTAATATTCTCCTACTATGTCCTGAATAGATTTGAGATTGTCTCTTATTTAATGTATATGTTGAAGAATTTGTACGAGATGTAACACCAGCTTCTAAAGTTGTTGATGAACCACTAAGATATAAGAAACTCGTGACTACACCAGAGTGAATCCATGTTGAACCATTGTGAAATTGAATAAGATCGCCATAGGTATACGGGAAGTTACCGCTTGGTGCATATATGTTTGTATAACTCAACTCTGTAGCAACTGGCCCCTTTGTCGAATTGTTCACAATGAAGCTGTACAAATTTGTAACACCAGACCAAGAAGATGAACGATTATTAATATTCCTAAAATACCAACCTGTTCCTGAAATGCCAGAACCGCCTGTATCATAAACTGGTGCACCACCAGCTAATATAGCGTGAGAAACAAAATTGGTACAGTCGTAATTACCCGGTATAGTAGAAAAATCATAATAACTACTAACCTGACTGGAATTTCCAGAACTCGGATTAGTTAAACTACAATTATTTTCCGCCCAAGTAGATATGCTCGATTTGTTCAAAGAATATAATGCATTTATTGACGAAATGCCCTTATTGGACATTGTATCAGTCATATCATTAGAATAAACCATGGTGTTTAAAGTGCTGTAGTATTCTTTCAAACTTTTGTTTTCAGCATTTTGTCTTTGTAATAATTTCTCTGAGTCTTTCGTCCAAATATCAGAATTCGGCAGTGATGCAATATCACCTCTTATGCTTATATCATACTCATCGTAAGGAATGTACCAATCTACCACCTCATAACCATCATTATCTGAATCTTGTATCTTTATCCAGCTTTGTTCACCATATCCAGATTGAACATCTGAACCCTTATAATTAAATGTAACAACAGCATTTATTTTAAGAACAGATGAATCGACATTATCTGATACATCAACGCAAGTAAGATTTAAATCATAATTTCGCTTATCATCTTTAGGATATGCAATAAGTTCATAATTAGCCGCCGTAATTTTACCATCAATGTAGCTTAGAAAATACTTGTTATCTGAAAACGGAGTAAAATCATAGCTGATATATTGATCTTTGGCATAATAATATCCGTAAAGGAATTCTTTTGCTACATCGATTTTCTTATCCTGCTCATAGCTTATGGATGTTTCTGCTATCAGCCCATCATTATTTTCAACGGGATTCGAGTAATCGATTGCATACGCCAAACCATTAGTTGCGCTTACACTTGATAAAAGTGCCATGGACACCATTGATGCCAGCATATTTTTCATTGATTTTCTCATAATATAATCTCCTTCTAATTTGAGTAAATCGGCTTTTTTTATTATGTTTTTGAAATCAGTCTAAGCTCATTCTACTCAACAGGCTGTACAACCAGTGAGAACAAATACTTTGAACAGATGTGGTTACTACCACCAAAGCGAGAGCTTTCAGTACAGTAGAAACGCTTTTTTTGCAAAACTTACCAGTATTTCACTACATTTTCTTTCAAACAGATCTTACAAATCAGGCTCTTCTTGCTGATTAAAAGTAATAACACAAGCACTGTCTTCTTTCACTATTTCCCTATCCATAGAATATTGGTGTTTTTTTCTGCGTTTCTGTTAAACTGGGGAATCTGTTTCATTTTTTCAATTTTCTGTTACTTGTTATTCACATAATTCCTCAGTTCCTCCGGCTCAATAGGCTGTCCAAACCAGTGATAACAAGCACTTGAAACAGAAGTTGTTGCCACAACAAGTGCGAGGGCAGCTAATGCTGTAGAAGCCTTTGTTATAAAGTTTATAAGCTTTTTCATTTCAAATCCCTCCTTTCAAATAACTCATGCAAATCTGGTTCTTTCGGCTGATAAAATGTGATACCACAAACGCTGCCGTTTGAGATATACATAGCAATCTTTACAAGAGCAAGAATTACAATTGCTAGAATACTCAGCTTTTCTCTTTCCTTGTCATCGTTTACTGTTATCACCCCCTATTCAAGAAGCGACCGAGTAGAGCAGCAATTGCTGACAGCAGTATTCCGCTTGATACATAAAGACTTAATTTGTGATATTGAAATACAAGCAAAACCACTACAGCGGTGGTCAGGGTAACAGCAAGAATACTACTTTTCCTTCTTAGATTAATACCCTTTTCCTTAGACATCGGTTTATTAGGATGCGGAACGGGAGCAAAACAGAAAATGATTGGCAGAGCTAATGCTACAAAGGCAATACTGTAAATATGAGTATATTCAGATATATTGCAAATACCATAAGAGAAAACCAGCATTACAATAACAAGCGTGAACATACAGCTTAAATGGCTGTTTGCGTGATAACCACCTACAAATCTTCTCAGTCCCATAAATACGGTAACAAATACTATAACTGCAGGCAGCGTATGAGAAAACAGAGCAATCAGCAGAACAATAATGGTGTTCAGCACATCTGAAATCAGCAGTTCCAAACCATAAACATATATTATTTCTTTGGATTCCTCAGTTATTTTCTGAATTACAAAAAAATGTGCTATATTTTTTGCAAGTTTTGAAATCATTTCTAAATCACTTCCTGCAAAAATCATAGCACATAATGGAAATATTTTCAATAGGTTTTACACAAAAGTGTCACCAAGTGTACTTAAATGCCGTTTTCTTGTACCGAAAAGCAAATAATTAAAATTATAAATAATTAGGAATCATAATATTCAGATTAAATATTCCGTCATCATAATCATATTTCATATGACCTTCAAGTCGCTCAACTGATGACTTTATACTGCTCATTCCTATGCCGTGAAGTCCTTTTTCTTTCTTTGTAGATGATAATACAGCAGTATTTACTTCATTGGATGTGTTTGTAATAACAAGAAAAAGTTTCTCCCGGTCTTCTGATATGCTAAGACATATATGTTTATCAGGAGCATCAGACCTCTGGCAACCTTCAATAGCATTATCAAGTCCGTTTCCGATAATACGGCATAGCTCTAATTCATCTGCTTTAATGCTCGTTACGATATTAACTTTACAAATAAATTCAATATTATATGTCTGAGCGAGTGAACCTTTGATATTTACGATTGAATCAACAGCATTATTTCCGGTATAACATAGTCTATTTGCAAGCCGTACAAATGAATTTAGCTTTACGAGGTATTCTTTAGCTGAAGCTATGTCATCATTCTCTAACATATCTTTCAGAACTGAAAATTGATTTTCTATATCGTGCTTAAACTCCCTTACCTGCTTGTAAGATAAGGTAAGAAGTTTGTAATTCTCCTGCTCTTGCAGTTTTAGGGTTTCAAAGTAATTTAGTTTGATTTTATCTTCATAGCTTTCAAAGAAATTAAACATCGCAATAT
>CAMWUB010000024.1 GCA_947177345.1 uncultured Ruminococcus sp.
ATGCCTATTCCTGGTAGGGATGCGAATTTTTCGGCGAGTATCACAAGCGGTAAAGCATTATGGTCAGCCATCAGAAAAGCCCCGGTATGGAAACACCACCGGTAATCTTACTCATTTCAGCCTCGGTAGTTGTTTCGACGTTGTTTACAGCCTCGTTTACAGCACTTATTATTAAATCCTGTAACATATCTATGTCTTCAGGGTCAACGACTTCCGGCTTGATATTGAGTGATTTTATAGTCTTTTTACCGGTGATAACGACTTCAACAGCACCACCACCGACAACAGCAGAAAATTCTCTTTCCTCAATGTCTTCCTGTAATTCTGTAATCTGGTCCTGCATTTTCTGAGCCTTTTTAATCATCTGATTCATGTTCTGAGCGTTTCCGCCTGCATTTTTAGGTATTCTTGCTTTCATGTTTAAAACTCCTTTAATTAAAATTTATTGATTGTTATCAATAACGGTTTCAATTTGTAATTCATTTGCTTTTTGCAGAAGTAATTCCGCCATATTTTTTTGCTGTTCTATACTTGTCTCACAACGAGCCCTTATTGCGTACCGGCTACCAAGGATTTTATTTATAGTATTTCCAAGAGCAATTGCATCTTTCTTATTTTTTTTGAAAAGTTCTATAAAGAAACGGTTTACCGAGGTAATACATATTACATTTCCGGCAGTAACTGCATATGAATCTTTTAACGTACTCGCAAGACCAGGGCTTACTTTTTTGAGTTCATCTATTATTTCTTCCCAGCGTGAACATGGTATCATATCTTCGGGCTTCAGGGATTGTATATCTACATTTGCAACCGGTTCAGATTCATGTGCGGGACTGTTAGCCGTAAGGATTTCCGGCGGAGCAGGTACAGAATGTTGAAAATTTCCTGTTGAAACGGATTTCAATTTATTCTCCAACTGTTTTATTTTATCATAAATTTCAGAATTGTCAATAGTTTCCGGAGAATTATTTTTATTTCCGCATAATTTTATGATAGTCATTTCAAATTCAACACGCCTGTTCATTACTCGTGCCATATTTTCACGACATTGCTGAAGTGCAGATAGCTGGTACATTATGTCTTCAGTAGTCGATTTTCCGGCGAGTATATTTAGTTTTTCGAGTTCTTCAGGCATACATACAATAAGCCCCTGAGCCGTCTGCGGTGATACCTGTATAAGCATAATGTTTCTAAGTTGTGTTATAAGTTCTTCGCAAAGACGTATCAGGTCTTTTGACATATTGTAAAGATTTCCGATTACAGAAAGTATTTTTGTTATATCCTTTACTGCCAGAGCGTCGAGAATCTCATATAGATATTCCCGTCCGGCGATACCGGCGGTATTTGAAACGGTTTCAGCGTCGATTACTTCGGCACATACTGAACACTGGTCAAGAAGTGAAACGGCATCACGCATACCACCGTCTGCGAGTTTCGCTATAAGTGATGCACCGTCTTCAGTAAGATTCAGTTCTTCCTGTCCGGCGATATATTCGAGACGTTTGGCTATGTCCTGAGGTCTTATGCGTCGGAAATCGTATCGCTGACAGCGTGAGGCAATAGTTGCCGGTACTTTATGGATTTCAGTTGTAGCAAGTATAAACATAACGTATGCCGGAGGTTCTTCCATTATCTTCAGAAGTGCGTTGAATGCACTCGTTGATAACATATGGACTTCGTCAATTATATAAATTTTATATGAACAGCGTTCCGGAGTATATACCGCACCGTCACGTAGGTCACGTATATCATCTACACCATTATTTGAAGCGGCATCTATCTCGACAATATCAGTTAAAGAACCGTCATCGGCATCACGGCAGATGTCGCATACAAGACACGGTTTACCGTCTTTCTGATTCGGACAGTTCACGGCTTTTGCAAGGATTCTCGCACAGGTAGTTTTACCAGTACCACGAGAGCCGGTAAAAAGATATGCATGAGCCGTTTTACCGCTTGTAATCTGATTTCTTAGAGTGTCAGTAATATGTTGTTGTGAAATTACGTCATCAAAAGTCATTGGTCGCCATTTGCGGTAGAGTGCCTTATACACCGGAAACACCTTCTTTCTTCTGCAAAAAATTCCGGAGCATAGATGTGCAGGCTTGCTGCGGCACACAAAACAATCCGCTTAATGCTGCTCGGTCTCCCGCCTGACATGGTTCACGGGGTCTTGTTGCACAGGGCCCACACATCTATATTCCGGAATTAATCCCTGAATCAGAGCAGTTGCAACGCTCTGTATGTTATTATATCATAGAGTTGAGGATTTGTCAAGAGTTATTTAATAATTTTTCAAATTAAAAATTAAAATTATATCGGATAAAAGTTCCGGTTACTTAACTTTATATTGACAGGCTTTGAATTATATGTTATAATTATAAAAAACAAAAAAAGAAAGGGTTATACAAAAATGGATAAACCGGAAATTTTATATATGGTAGTTCCGTGCTATAATGAACAGGAAGTTCTGCACGAAACCGCCAGACAGTTAAAGGAAAAATATACCACACTTATAAGTCAGAAACTTATTTCCCCGAAAAGCCGTGTTGTTTTTGTAAATGACGGTTCTAAAGATACTACATGGGAAATTATTCAGGAACTCCACACAGAAAATCCTGAATTTTTTTCAGGAATAAATCTCGCACATAACAGCGGTCATCAGAATGCCGTTCTCGCCGGATTAATGACAGTCAAGGATATATGCGATATGGCTATCACTATGGACGCTGACTTACAGGACGATATAAACACTATTGATGCTATGGTAAAGGAATACTATAACGGAAATCAGGTTGTTTACGGCGTAAGAAGTGCAAGAAAAACAGATACTTTTTTCAAGAGATTCACAGCGGAAAGTTTTTATAAGTTCATGAAGGTAATGGGGGCGGACGTTGTATATAATCACGCCGATTTCCGCCTTATGAGTAAACGTGTATTGCAGGAACTCGCAAACTTCCGTGAAGTGAATTTATTCCTCCGTGGCATGATTCCTACAATAGGCTTCCAGAGTTGCAACGTATATTATGAACGCCATGAACGCTTCGCCGGTGAAAGTAAGTACCCGTTGAAAAAAATGCTTTCATTTGCGATAAACGGAATAACTTCATTCAGCACAAAACCCCTTAAAATGATAACGTCCCTCGGATTTATAATGTTTGTCATAAGTATAGTTGCGTTCATATGGAGCTTTATTGTAAAAGTTGCCGGATTGTCTATAGATGGCTGGTCAAGTACCATGTGTTCTGTATGGCTGATAGGCGGTTTACAGCTTCTGTGTCTCGGAATAATAGGTGAATACGTCGGCAAGATTTACGCCGAAGTAAAGCAGAGACCACGCTTTATAGTCGCCGATTTCATAAACAAGGAAGAAAATTAACATACAAAATACAAAAAAATCCGGACATTATTAAGAAAATGTCCGGTATGTTTTTATTATTAATCGACAGAAGTTTTTTTCTTGTTTTTGTTGTATTTGGATTTCTGACCGAGATTCAGTGATATTGTAAGGATTTTGTCTGAATTGAAAAGCCTGAGTGCAAAGAACATACATATTGCAAATATGACAGCCTGATATATTATACCGATATAGAACGTTGTCATATTTCCGAACATTATATTTGATATTCCGGAAAATGTATGTGTGAACGGTATGGCATAAACGAGTATTTTAAGTGCTGTCGGGAGGGTGTTTATGTCGGTAAGCATTGAAATCATATACGGAATCATAGCAAGCATGACTATCGGCATTATGACCATCTGTGAAGATTTTGTATCATTTACCAAAGCACCAAGCATTATTGATATTGAAAGACATATCATTACAGTAAGGAATAACTGTATTCCTACAAGTACATAGTCACCGCCAGACAGCGAAAGTCCTAACTGTTTTATAGCTTCGTCGGCAGAAAGAATATTACCTGTCATATCAGTAATAATATCCTCACCCTGTCCGGAGGCATTTTTTATGAATCCTGAAAATCCTAACATATATACACCGGCGTTTATCAGAGCGACTACCGCAGCCGCTAACATCTTAGCAGTTATTATTGAGGAACGCTTTACAGGTGAAGAAAGTAATGTTTCAAGAGTTTTGTCAAGTTTTTCGTTTGATATCGAACTGATAAGTGATTGCGAAGTCATCATGATAAGTATGAATACTATAATAGGCAGTAACATATTCTGCATCATTATTTTATTCAATATTGATTCTGAAGAAACATGGGCTGATTTATCTGCTACTACTGTATTTTCATTAAGTATTATCGGATTTTCCATAAGTTCAAAGTCTTCCGGCGACATACCGTAATCCGTTGCTATTTTGTTTGCTATGATATTGTTGATAATTGCCAAAGCACCGGAAGAGCCGGTCGAAAGATTTGACATTGTAGAAGCGGAAGTCATACGTGAAGCTGTAATAATTTCCGGTTTCTGACCGTTTTCAATAGTAGCGGTGAAACCCTCCGGAATAATAATGATGTTCTTTATGTCATTTTCTTCGAGAATGGAAGCATAATCGTCTCCTGAAACTTCAAATTCAGTAACTTCCGCACCAGCATTTTCAAGAGATTCTATAAGACTATTTGTAAAGTCTGTATTATCAAGGTCACTGATACTTATTTTAGGATTGGTACTGTCTTCAATTGCATCATCTATGGCTACTTTGCTTGCCATGCCGGTTACGTACAGTATAGCGAGTATGGCGACAAGTCCTAAAATCATCTGAGCGTTTATGAGTTCTTTAAGTTCTTTCTGGAGCAGGTTAATGAATTTCATTATCAATTACCACCCTTTCAAATACTTCTTCGAGGTTTTCGGCGTTGTAACGTTGTTTGAGTTCTTCACCTGTGCCGGTCACCATGAGATGTCCTTTTGCGATAATACCCACACGGTCAGAAACGAACTCTATTTCAAGCATATTATGCGACGACAACAGAAATGACATACCTTCTTCACGTGCGAGTTTCTTAATCATCTTGCGTATGTCTATTGCATTTAATACGTCGAGACCGCTTGTGGGTTCGTCGAGAATCGCAAGTTTCGGACGTGTCATTACTGCCCTTGAAAGAAGAAGTTTTCTAATCATGCCACGGCTGTAACTGCCTATCTTGTCGTTAAGTCTTTCGCCGAGACCGCATATATTTTTAGCACGGTTTACACAGTCGATAATCTGTTTAGGGTCTGTATAGAAAAGCCCAGCCATAAATTTAAGATAATTAATACCGGTCATATTCTTGTAAGCCCCTGCCTCGTCGGGTAGGTAAGTTATACATTCACGGACTTTTTCAGGTTCTTTGTTAATACTGTAACCGTTTATGACGGCGTCGCCGGAAGTGGCTTTCAGAAGCGTGGAAATCATTCTTATAGTAGTAGTTTTGCCTGCTCCGTTAGGACCTATAAGAGCGAATATTTCACCTTTGCCGATTTCAAACGATACGTTATTAACCGCCAGTACTTTTGTGTACTGTTTTGTAAGTCCGTTTACTTCAAGGACTTTTTCCATAAATTGTTACTCCTTTTAGAAAGTATTTCACAATGTGATATTAAAATTATATCATAAAGGTTTCATTTTGTCAATAGTTGTATCAGATTGTACAATATGTCAGTATAGAATTTGAAGTTTATTATATAAGTTGTTGATAATGCATAATTAGTAATATTCCGGAAATATTACTGTCATAAAATCAGTTAAAATATTATATTAATACCAGACTGAAAATTCTGTTTTATATCAAAACTTTGTTAAAAATATCTGAAAAAATTTATTTATCGGTTGTATAATTGTAGCTATGCACAAATCCGTATAACAAAAAACAACCGTCAGAGCGAATCATAACGGTTGTTCCCCGATAGTTAAAATATTATGTCAAAATTATCTGCAAAGAAGAGCAATTCCTATACTTGCTCGGAGTACATAATACATCCCACAAGAAAACCTGTTGCACAAAACGTAACCATATATAAGCCTCCTTTCATGTAAATTTTATCCACACGCCACCAGAGCGTATTTTATTTCAGTATGGACGGCAAGTAAAAAGCCGTTAAGGGCATAGCGAAAATCAGTAATTTTATCATTTTATAAACCCCCGTTTTGAAAAAAA
The DNA here is from genome assembly GCA_947177345.1 of uncultured Ruminococcus sp. Taxonomy (GTDB): domain Bacteria; phylum Bacillota; class Clostridia; order Oscillospirales; family Ruminococcaceae; genus Ruminococcus. The sequence continues at coordinate 6,102 of CAMWUB010000024.1, forward strand.
TATACATATTTTACATTATTCGACAAATTTCGACAAATTTATTGCAAAAATGCCGGAATTATGATATAATATATAGTTAAGCTGTAATATTTTTTTGATTTCTGTCTATAATTATATTATACTCATTATTATGAATTTGTCAAGAGAAAATCGTTCATTTTCGTAAGTTTGTGAAATGCTTACAAAATATGGAGGGGATATTTATGAATTTTTACGAAAGATTACGTGGAATTTGCAAGGAAAACGGAACATCTGTAACCAATATGCTGAGCAGGTTAGGTATCGCCACCGGAAGTACTGGTAACTGGAAAAGAGGAAGTTTACCAAATGGTGACATTCTCATTAAAATTGCCGACTATCTTAATACTTCTATTGACTATATACTTCTCGGTGAATATCGTAGCGATTTGACCAAAGACGAAAAAAAACTCATAGAACTTTACAGATTTACTCCGGAACGGGCTAAATATAAGGTTCTGTGCGATATGGAAGACATTGTAAATGAAGAAATAAAAAAATTTTCAGCTGAATAATTTCAGGGGCGGTTTAATAAAAAAACCGTCCTTTTTTTCTTGACAGTCTGTTAAAAAATTGATATAATTGTGTTATCAATGAAAATATCAGGTGATTATATCTTGAAAAATAAAAATCTGTTCAGATTTATAATATTTGTTTTTATTATTTTTTTAGTTCCGGAAATGATTCAGTTTCCGGTATATTCCGCCGGATTGCTTTATGATGCATACTATCCTATTGAGAAGAATAACACTGAAATTTCATACAGCCGGTATTATGATACTTATTCAGGTGAAAATCGTCCGGAAGATATTATTGAAGTTTCCGGCAGTGACTACATTTCAGCGGAAAACGGTAAATTTTCGGTACGTGAAAATACTCTTATATGGGAAAGTTCCTCCGGTGAGGTATCGTATAATACAGCCGTTCAGGAAACCGGTATTTATTGTATGAATATTACATATCTGCCGTTGAAATCGGAAACTTCTTCAATAGAATTTTCATTATCAATAGATGATAAAATCCCATATGATACGGCATCACGGATAACTTTAAATAAAACATGGGTAAATGAAAAGGAAATTTCCACAGATTCGCACGGCAATCAGATAAGAAGTACACAGGTTCAGAAAGAAATGTGGAAAAAATCCGATATTATGGACATTGACGGGCTTTTCAGTGAACCGCTTATATTTTATCTCGAAAAGGGTAATCATGAAATAAAATTCACTTCGGAAAGTGCCTGTTTTGCGATTGAAAAATTCAAGTTCTATAATCCGGAAGATTTACCCACGTATAAGGAATATATTTCCGGAGCTGATATTTATTCAACACCGGAAAATATTTTCAGAATCGAGGCAGAAAATGCCGTCTGTAAATCTGACCGCACTTTATATCCCACGTGTGATAATTCGCATTATAACGTATCACCGGCAGACCCTGTTAAAATTCTGTATAATACTTTCGGTAAAGATAACTGGAAAAAACCTCTACAGTCTGCAACGTGGACTATTCCGAAAGAGGACATAAAATATGATGGTTGGTATAAAATCGGCATAAAGTACCGTCAGAATGAAATAAGAGGCTTTTCGTCGAATCGCCGTCTGTATATTGACGATAAAGTACCATGTCAGGAACTAAATGACATTAAATTTAATTATAGTAAAAAATGGGAAATTCTTTCACCGGAAGTCGATAACGAAAATATTTATATATATCTTTCCGCCGATTGTGACCATACCATAACATTGGAATGTATTACCGGTGAAATCGGTGAATATATCCGGAATCTGAACGAGATTATTTCAGAAATAAATGATTATTACAGAAAAATTTTAATGATTACCGGAGCTTCTCCGGATAAGTACACTGATTATTACGTACATGAAAAGATTCCCGATTTAGTGAAAAATTTCAGGCGTATATCATCAGAACTTAAAAACATTCAGTCCGGAATTGAAAAAATTTCCGATAGTTCAGGTTCTGAAGCGTATGTTATAGAAAATATGACCGTAATTCTTGACAAATGCGTGAAAAAACCTCTTAAAATTCCGGAATACCTTACACGGATAAAATCAGATATAATAACACTTTCGGAGTGGTCACTTGAATTTATAAATCAACCGCTTGAAATTGATTACATAGAGTTTGCAACATCAGGAGTTGATTTCACATCATGTAAGGAAAATATTTTAAAAAAGATATGGTTTGCTATATGTTCATTTTTCGGGTCATTTTCGGAAGATTATTCCGCATTATCGGATATTTCCGGAGAAGATGTAATTGAAGTATGGGTTAATTCCGGACGTGAGCAGGCAGAAATTATTATGGAACTTTCAGAAAATTTCACTGAAAAAACCGGAATACCAGTATCGGTAAATCTTGTCACCGGCGGAATAGTTGAGGCATCACTCGCCGGAAAGTCTCCGGATATAGCTTTATTTATCGGCGGTGAGTATCCTGTTAATCTTGCTATGCGTGGTCTTCTGGCAGATGTATCACAATTTGACGACTTTCAGGAAATTACCGGACGTTTTCAGGAAAATGCCATGACACATTATCAGTATAATGGCGGAGTTTACGGAATCCCTATAACACAGAATTTTCCGTTACTTTTCTACCGTACTGATATTTTAACAGAACTTGGTTATAACACACCTCCGGAAACATGGGACAATTTAATCAATATGATTCCGGCACTTCAGCGAAATTATATGTCTGCCGGATTGGTTCTGCCGTCAACGAGTGTATCGCCCTCCACGGAAACAGGGAATACATTTGCATTGCTTATGTTACAGAGGGGAATTAATTATTATAATTCCGGTCTGAATAAGTCGAATTTTGATACAGTCGAGGCAACAGAGGCTTTTGAAATATGGACTGATTTCTATACAAAATACAGTTTTGAACAGTCATACGATGTATTTAACAGATTCCGTACCGGTGAATATCCGCTTGTTATCGCAGACTGTTCATTTTACGGACAGCTTACGGACATAGCACCGGAATTGAAAAATTCATGGAATTTCTGTCCAGTACTGGCGACTGTCATGAACGGTGAAGTAAGACATACTGCTAACTCAAACGTTTCCGGAGCGGTTATTTTTGCTGATACTGTAAATATAGATTCCGCATGGAAATATGTTAAATGGTTCACGGAAACTGAAACTCAGCTTGATTTATGCAATCGGACTGAAAGTTTATTCGGCACTATGGGTAGACTATATACCGCTAATACTGAGGCTTTTAAAAAGTTATCGTGGTCAGATGACGAACTTTCAAGACTTTCCTCACAGCGTGATGAGTTAGAAGAAATTCCGGTTATACCGGCATCTTATTCAGTTACAAGAAATATAATTAACGCATTCCGTGAAGTAATTAACAGGAACCAGAATCCACGAGATACTATTTTATGGTACAATAATGATATAAATGATGAAATTTCACGGAAAAATAAAAACGTCCGTGAATGAGGTGATTTATTTTGTTTAATAAAATACGTAAAGAATTAAAAAAAAATATGGATTGCTATTTAATGATTATGCCGTTTATGGTATTATTTATAATATTCACGGTTATTCCGGTTGTTATGTCCGTACCGGTCGGCTTTACGGATTTCAATATCGTTCAGAAACCGGAATTTATAGGATTTTCAAATTATACGGCATTGTTTTTATCGGATAAAATTTTCATGAAATCCTTAAGAATAACACTTATATTTGCATTTTTCAGCGGATTTATAAGTTACGTGATATGTTTTATTATCGCATGGTTTATAGACAGTATGCCACATAGAATCGGAAATTTTTTCACGGTAATATTTTATATACCGTCAATGGCGAATGTATACAGCGTATGGAGAATTATTTTCAGTGGTGACATGAACGGTTATATAAATTCGCTTTTAATAAGTATCGGATTTATTACTTCTCCGATACAGTGGCTTACAGACGGTAGATATATTCTGTTTACGGCGGTTATCGTACAGATGTGGTTATCACTCGGAGCAGGTTTTTTAGCAATGCGTGCCGGTCTGCGAGGTATAGACCATACAATGTATGAAGTAGGGGCAGTCGAGGGTATAAACAACAGATTTCAGGAGTTAATATATATAACAATACCGTCCATGAAACCACATCTTATGTTTGCCGGTGTAATGCAGATAGTAAGTTCATTTACTGCCGGAACGGTCATACAGAATATAGTAGGTTTTCCGAGTACGGATTATAACGCCCATACAGTAATGACACACGCCTATGATTACGGATGGGTACGCTATGAAATGGGTTATGCATCGGCGATATGCATGATATTGTTTCTGATTATGTATACCGTCAACAGAATTATTGAAAAAATTTCGGAAAAAAATGCAGATTGAGGTGAAAAAATGTCCGGAATAGTCGGAAGAAAAAAATCCGGAAATTTAATTATATTTATATTTCTTGCAATATCGGGAATATTTATGTTTTTTCCGGTATATCTTACAATTATGATGTCCGTTAAACCGACGGAAGAACTTTTTGTTTTTCCGCCGGAAATATATACATCACAACCGACTTTGAAGAATTTCACGGAAATGTTTGAGGCTATACGGCAGAACAGAGTACCTTTTTCACGATACGTTTTCAATAGCCTTACGGTCACGGTTTCGGTGACTTTTCTTCAGACGGTCATAATCTCAATGGCGGGGTTCGTACTGGCAAAATGTCAGTTTGCCGGAAGAAATCTGATAAACCGTATAATTGTAGTATCGCTGTTATATCAGAGTAACGTTATATACATAATGCAGTATATGGTAATAAATAAACTCGGATTGATTGACAATTTATCTGCATTGATTCTGCCGTCGATAGCCTCACCGGTGGGACTTTTTCTTATGAAACAGTCGATAAGTCAGATACCGGATTCAATAATAGATTCCGCAAAAACTGACGGAGCAGGTCTTTTCCGGATATGCTGGCAGATAGTTATTCCGAATCAGAAGCCTGCTCTTATGACTTTGATTATATTTGCGTTTCAGTCCTCGTGGAATATGCAGTCAGGAGCATTTATATTTCACGATGAATACAAAACGCTTCCGACTGTTATAAATCAGATTTCAACAACAGGTCTTGCACGTGCCGGAATTTCCATGGCAGGAGCGGTTTTCATGCTGATACCACCGGCGATAATATTTACAATCGCACAAAGTCAGATAATAGAAACTATGACGTATTCCGGCATAAAAAATTAGGTGAGTTTATGAAGAAATTTCTTGTAATATTTCTGTGCATGATTGTTTTTTTTATTCCGGTGAAGGCATATACAGCATATAATTACGACTATATGGGAAATGTCATACCGTCGCAAGCCGGATATGCTGTTGAAAAAGTACTTTACTTCGGCATGAATGAACCACAGGATATATTTTTCAGTGATAATAATTTCTATATAGCAGATACCGGTAATGACAGAATTTTAGTTCTTGACATTAATCTTGAAAATATAGTAA
>CAMWUB010000025.1 GCA_947177345.1 uncultured Ruminococcus sp.
ATTTTAAGCATTATTAAATAAAAATATTTTATTTATTAAAATACAGATAATTTTTCAGGATTTTTTTTAAAAAAATATTTGTACAATATTTACAAAATACAACCTTTAAATTTGTAATACGTGATTTGTAGAAAATGCACATATTATATTGACTTTTTTATACTAATGTGATAAAATTAAATTGGCATATAATTATGTTCTTCAAAAATTTTAATGATGGAGGGTACTAGCAATGTACAATAAATCAAAGGGATTCAAGCGTATAGTAAGCCTTTCAGCCGCTGCTGTATGCATGATGTCCGCACTTAATTTCGCACCGTTGAATGACAAGATGTCAGCCGACGCAGCTGACGATATTATGACAGCTTTTGAAATCACTCAGAATATGAAAATCGGCTGGAATTATGGTAACTCACTCGACGCTGTGGGTAAATCCGGTCTTGATACCGAAATTGCATGGGGTAATCCGAAAGCTACTCAGGAAACTTTCGACGCTGTAAAGGCTAAAGGTTTCAATACTGTACGTCTTCCCACAACGTGGTTCAATCACCTTGATGCTTCCGGAAAAATTGACCCTGCATGGATGGCTCGTGTCCGTGAAGTTGTTGACTACTGCTTCAAGAACGATATGTATGTTATCCTTAATATCCACCACGAAGAATGGATTAACAGACCCGATTTTGATACAGCATATGAAGAAATGTCCGCACAACTGAAAAATATCTGGAAACAGATTGCTGAAGAGTTTAAAGATTATGACCAGCATCTTATTTTTGAGGGTATGAACGAACCTCGTGCCGCCGGTACAGAATATGAATGGTGGTTAGCACCGTCCGCACCTACTGAAAAACTCTTTGAAGTTGTAAACAAGCTGAATCAGGATTTTGTTGACACCGTAAGAAGTGTTGAATCACCATATCAGAAAACAAGACTTCTGTCTTGTCCGCCATACTGTGCATCAGGTAGCGATATTAACATGATGTCAGGTCTTAAAATTCCGAATGACCCGTATGTAGCTGCATCTGTACACGCTTATTCACCGTATGATTTCTGTATGGGTGACGGAGACCACAATACATTCTCCGAAACATACGCCACAGACCTTGAGGGCATTCTTAAGAATATCCGCAAAACTTTCATTGATAACAATATTCCGGTTATTCTCGGTGAGTTCAGTGCCTCAAACTTCAATAATACAGAGGCTCGTTGCGAATGGGCAACAGCATATATTTCACTTGCAAAGAGCTACGGATTCCCGTGCGTACTCTGGGATAACGATGCAAGAGGTAACTCAGACCAGTCAGAAGCACATGACTACCTCGACAGAGACACAAATACATGGTATGAAGATTCCGGTCAGGTTGTAGACGCTATGATGGCTGTACTCGCTGACGATTCAATTGTATGGGGCGGAAAAGATTTCACAACACAGAAACAGTATACACATGATGATATTTCAAAGGGTACGGAAATCAAAGACGTTGCCGGAAGTTACGACAGCAGTGTAGATGGTAAAGAAGGTTCACCTGCTCAGATGATAAAATTCTCCGCATTTGAGGGCAAGGAAATAGCTGTACAGTACACCGGTGGTGACCCTGAACTTGCATTCATGGACGCTGACTGGAGTGGCTGGACTACTGTAAAGCCTTACTACATCGACGAAAAGAACGGTATCGCCTACTTCTCAGCCGACGACATAAAAACAGCTTGGGAAAATAATAACGGTAGTGTTTCAAGCCTCAACAGCTTTATTATAAGAGCTAACGGCAAGACTACTGTTGTAAAGTCTGCTATAGTAAACAAGGGTGTACTCTCCGAAAATAATGATAAGCCTAAGCCGACTGTTACAACAACTACTACACAGACAACTTCAGGCAACAGCAATACAACAACCACTACTACAACTACAACAGTACCGGACGACTTCGAATTTGAAGTTGTAAAACTTCCGCTTACTCTCAACGGCGAAAAAACACTTAAATTTATAATTGAGGGTACACCTGGTGCATCAGTCGGCGGTGGTTTCTGCTATGAAATCGACGAATGGACTTCATTAGACTGGGAAGGTAATATCGGCAAAAACGGTAAACTTGAACTTACAGTTGATATTTCAAACCTTACATCTTATTTAAAAACTGCTGAAATGCAGATTTGGTGGTCAAATGTATGGGACAACGAAACTGAAACTTCTATAGATAAACCTGCTAAAATAACTCTTGCTTCTTCTGAAGATACTGATATAGTTTATGGTGATGCCGACGGTGACGGTAAATTAAGTATCGCCGACGCTGTACTTATAATGCAAAATGTTGTAAATGCCGACAAATTCAAGATTGAAGAAAAAAATATTACTTCTGCTGATGTAGTCAAAGACGGTGCAATAACAAGTCTTGATGCCCTTGCTATTCAGATGGTTACTCTCAATCTTATCAGTGAAAAGGACTTCCCGACTTCCGCTGAAAAGATTAATTCATTACTTGATACAAAATAAATTTAAAAAACTCCCTGTTTTTCAAAGCAGGGAGCTTTTTTTATTATAAAAAAATTAATCTTTACGGTTGAATAATCCTTGAAACCGTGCTATAATATAATCTGTAAAAAGGAGGATTTTTCTATGAATTTTGAAAGACTTGAAAAAAATATAACCGATAACATTAAAGAAGCTCTGTTGAAACTCGGATACGATAACAGACCCATAAGCCTTAATTATACGGAAAGTTCGCTGAAAAACCTGCTCCGGACTGACGATATAAAAAATGCTCTCGGAAAATTTCCGGAAACTGTCCGTGATACATTCGGTGATGTGACTTTCCATGAAATAAAAGGCGGTTACTGTCTGACCGTTTCAGCAGTCGGAACATCTTATATCAATAATCTTTCCGGATATGAATTTCTTACGGAATTTATAAATACTGTCCGGAATCATGGCATTTCCGCTAAGGACATAATTTCAGTATTTGAAAAATATTCTGATAACGTAATCATTGAGGAAAAATATAATGATGAGTTTAATTATCTTATATATTTCGCCGACGGTATACCCGACGAATATATGTACTGCCTTGCCGTTGAAGAGGAAATTGACGGTCATTTCCATATAACATATCACCGTTTCACAAGAGAAGATTATGAGGAGTTAGGGTTCTGACAGGAATTTTCCACATATTCAGCGTCAAAAACAGGATATTTTCTGTATCATTGTTGATTGACATTAATTTCCATGCATGATATAATTAATCTGTCAGCATATTGACGGGCTTTTCTGCGTATAAAGTATAAATGCCTTAAAATAAACTATATGGAGATAACTAATGTACAAAACAGTAAACAATATCAGGATAAATTATGAACAGAAAGGTTCAGGCGATTTGATAGTACTTCTGCACGGCTGGGGAAGTAATATAAAACTTTTCGCTAACCTTATCGACTTGCTTTCAAAGAAGTATACCGTCGTGGCAATGGATATGCCAGGTTTCGGGGAAAGTCAGGAACCGCCGTCGGCATGGTGTGTGGACGATTACGTTGACTTTGTACTTGATTTCCTCAAAGACTACGACAACAAGGAAATCATGTTCTTAGGACATTCTTTCGGCGGACGTGTGATAATAAAACTTAACAGCCGTAAAAATTTACCGTTCCGGATAAGTAAAGTTATACTCGTCGACAGTGCCGGTATTATGCCTCCTAAATCGAACAAAAAGAGTTTCCGGACTTATTACTATAAATTCGGCAAGGCTATACTTTCTAACGGACTTGTACAGAAAATAGCTCCCGATGCTCTTGAAAACTTCCGTAAGAAGATGGGTAGTGCAGATTACGCCGCCGCATCGCCGTTAATGCGACAGGTACTTGTAAAGGTAGTCAACGAAGATTTAGAACCTCTTATCCCTAACATAAAATGCCCGACGTTGCTTGTATGGGGCGTGAACGATACCGCTACACCTCTTTCCGACGGCGAAAAAATGGAAAAATTAATAAAAGATTCTGGACTTGTCAAGCTGGAAAATGCCGGTCACTATTCATTCCTTGAACAGCAGTTTACTTTTAATCGTGTAATGTGTTCATTCATGAAAATCGAGGAGTAAAAAGAATGTCGATAGAAAAACAGAAATTTATAGCAGGTATGATTATTTTCTGTATATACGCTCTTATAACGTTCATGGGAATAGTTTCATACTTAAAGAGGGAATTATATATTTTTCAGGACGGCAACTATAGTATTTCTGAATACGTCCGTAACATAGGGAAAAACTTCAGAAGATATATATTTCCGTCAGCACTATTTATAGGACAGATTATTATGCTTGCGACAAATGATAAAAAAATCTACTACGTTGACAATCTGATTTTTATATTTCTGATTGGCAACATAATAATCGCTCTTATTAACAGACCTTTCCGGAAACGTCTTGAAAATACCGTCCGGACACGTAAAATAATGATTACTTTCTTTATTCTGACCGCTATATTATTCAGAATAAGTGTTTTCTGGAGTTACGACGAAGTACCTTGTAAATGCGGTCAGGATATGAATCCGTACTGGTTTGAGAATTATATTCCGTATATGATAGTCAATTCCGTACTCTATATCACCCCTTTGCTTGTATGCCTTGCCGATATTCTTAACAAACCCTTTTATTCAATCAAAAAATATAAGGAGATTACTTAATGTATACTATATTTTTCTGCATATATGCCGTTGTGGCACTTGTCGGAATTGTCTTTTTCAGTTTAAGAGAATTTCATATGCTACAACTTAACGGCTACAAAACCCCTGAACACTCGTGGTGGATGAAAAAGAATTTCAGGAGATATATTTTTCCTGTAATTATGTTACTGTCCGGCGGTCTGCCATTTGCTTTTGACGCATGGACTTATTTTATTCCGATATTCTGCATATCTTATATAATAATTGCCCTACTGAATAAGCCTTCAAAAAAATTCAAAAAGCCACTCAAATATACGGCACGTGTCAAACGTATGATGACTACTTTCTTTATAATAGTTGCAGTAGGCTTTATATGGGCTTTTCTGCTTGCAAAAGAAGGTAAATTCGGTGCAGATAAATATATTCCGTTTGGAATATATATGCCGTATTTTATTATGAATACTTTAGTATGGCTTACTCCAATATTTGTGCCGTTGTCAAATCTGATTAACAAACCCATTGAAACATATATACAACACTGGTACATTAACGACGCTAAAAGAATTTTGTCCGATATGCCAGACCTCCACAAAATAGGCATTACCGGAAGTTACGGCAAGACCAGTATGAAATTTTACCTCAGTGAACTGTTGAGTTCACAATATAATACACTTAAAACTCCGGAGAGTTTCAATACGCCTATGGGCGTTACTATTACAGTACGTCAGCACCTGAAACCTACTCACGAGTACTTCATTTGCGAAATGGGTGCGAGACGTGTCCATGAAATAGGCGAACTTTGTGAAATCGCTCACCCACACGATGCTATTATCACTTCTGTAGGTGAACAGCATTTAGAAACATTTGGTTCAATAGATAATATACTGAATACAAAATTTGAACTCGCTGACAGTGTACAGTCCGTCGGGGGAAAAATATATCTCAACGGCGACAATGACTTAATCATGAAAAAAGCTCCGCAATACAAGAACGTTTTCCTGTACGGTCTCAAGGAACACAACGACTACAGAGCAGGTGAAATTTCCGTATCGGACAGAGGAACGGAATTTACCGTCACAACTCCCACCGGTGAAAACTGTCGGTTTACTATGAAGTTACTCGGTGAACACAATGTTCATAACGTCTTAGGGGCAATCGCATACTGTCACGGTATCGGAATACCCCTCGAAAAACTGACCATGCCTGTCCGGAAAATAGCACCTGTACCGCATAGACTTCAGTTACTCGACAGGGGCGGTAATGTAACATTTATCGACGATGCCTATAACTCTAACCCTAATGGTTGCAGATGTGCGTTAAAAGTTCTCGGATTATTTGACGCTTGCAGAATACTTGTCACTCCGGGTATGGTTGAATTAGGTGCGAAACAGGAAGAATTAAACTTTGAGTTCGGCGTTGAAGCCTCCGAAGCCTGTGATTATATTATTCTCGTAGGAAAAAATCAGACCTTGCCCATATATAACGGTATAAAATCCACCGGTTACAATATGGATAACGTCTATGTGGCGGACGGTCTCAATGATGCCATAGCCAAAGTAAACGCTTACAGGACAGACAAAAAGAAAATAGTTCTTCTTGAAAACGATTTGCCCGACAATTATTAATTCTATATAAAAGGAGTAATTTTTATTATGAAAATCAATCTTGCTGTACTTTTCGGCGGAAAAAGCGTCGAACATGAAGTATCAGTCATATCAGCCGTGCAGGCTATGACCAGTATCAACAAGGAAAAATATAATATAATTCCGGTCTATATGACCAAACAGAACGAATTCTGGACAGGTGAAAAGCTTTTCGATATAAATTCATACAAGAACATTCCGGAAATGCTGAAAGAATGTACTGCCTGTGTTTTCGTGAGAAGTGAGGGAAAAGTTCAGTTAATCAGACAGAAAATGAAGAAATTCGGTTCAAATCACATTTCAGATGTTGATATAGCATTCCCGATAGTCCACGGTACTAACGTTGAGGACGGTGCTTTACAGGGCTATCTTCAGACCCTTGACATACCATACGTGGGCTGTGACGTTCTTGCCTCTGCCGTGGGTATGGATAAATTTGTTATGAAAATCCTGCTCAAAGATGCCGGATTCCCTGTACTTGACTGTTGCCGGTTCTCGTCTTTTGAAATCGATAAAATTGAAGAATGTGCCGACAAAGTAGAAAAGAAATTCGGTTATCCGGTAATAGTAAAGCCTATAAATTTAGGGTCAAGTGTAGGAATTTCTAAGGCTAATGACAGAGACAGTCTTATAAAATCAATGGAAAATGCCTTTGATTTTTCAGACAGAATACTTGTAGAACCGGCTGTAGTGAATCTTAAGGAAATAAATTGTTCTGTAGTAGGTGACAGCGAATCCGCTGAAGCCTCTGTATGTGAAGAACCCATACAGGCAAGCAATGAGGGTATTTTAAGTTATACTCAGAAATACGGCGGTGGCGGTGGAAAAACCGGTGCTAAAGGTATGGCAAGTCTTACAAGAAAAATTCCGGCTGAAATCACACCGGAGCAGGACGAATTTATAAGAAAAACCGCTGTTGAGGCTTTCCGTTATCTCGGCTGTAACGGTGTAACCCGTATTGACTTCATGATTGACATGAACACTGACAAAATCTACATAAACGAAATAAATACAATCCCTGGGTCATTGGCGTTCTATCTGTGGCAACCTAAGGGGCTGAAATATCCGGAACTTCTCGAAAAATTAATACAGCTTTCACTGAAACGCTACAGAATGGGCGAAAAAATCAACTATTCATTCGATACCAATATACTTGCATCAGGCGGTAGTTTCGGAGCTAAGGGAAGTAAAGGCAGTAAAATGTAAAGGAGAATCCATATGACCGAAAAGGAAAAACAACAAGCCGGTGAACTCTATAACGGCAATGACAAGGAACTTGTTGCAGAAAGAATAAACGCTAAAAAATTATGTGCGGAATATAATTCCGCCACCTACAACGACTTTCAGAAAAAAGAAAGACTACTTGACAGACTTCTTTCATTAAGGGGCGAAAATACATGGATTGAAGCTAATTTTTTCTGTGATTACGGCTATAATATAATACTCGGTGATAATTTCTATTCAAATCATAATCTTGTAATAATCGACTGTGCAGAAGTAACTTTCGGAGATAATGTTTTTATAGGTCCTAACTGCGGATTCTATACGGCAGGTCACCCGCTTGATTACAAAGTCAGAAATACCGGTCTTGAATACGCTAAGCCTATAAAAGTCGGCAGTAATGTATGGATTGGCGGAAATGTCTGTGTAATGCCTGGTGTAACAATCGGTGATAACGTCGTTATAGGTGGTGGTAGCGTAGTTACTAAAGATATTCCGTCAGGAGTGGTAGCCGTCGGAAATCCGTGCAGACCTATAAAAGATATTCCGGAAAGTGACTATATCCCACCTGAACCCGAACCAGTTCCCGAACCTGCTCCGGAAATTACTGAAAAGAAAAAAGTACGTCATTATTATGTAGAGGAAGTAAAAAAATAATTATTTAATCAATAATAAGGAGGTAAAAATTGAATACACTTCATTTCAGATATGCGGTAGAAATTGAAAAAACACGTTCAATCACGCAGGCAGCGGAAAATCTATATATGGCACAACCTAATCTGAGTAAAGCTATAAAGGAACTTGAAAGTACACTGGGAATAACTATTTTCCGCCGTACTTCAAAAGGCGTAATACCTACAGAACAGGGCTTGAAATTTCTCGGCTATGCCAAACAGGTATTAATACAGATTAACAACATGGAGGCGATTCATTCACCCGAAAAACTAAGAAATACAAATCTTCGTATATCAGTACCCCGAACCAGTTATATTTCAAAGGCTTTTTCCGAATATATCGCCGGTGCAAAAATTCCCGATGATATGGAAGTGTATTTCTGCGAAACCAATTCCCTCCGTACTATAGAAAACGTCCGTGAAAATAATTATGACTTCGGTATAATACGCTTTAATGCGTCACACGAAAAATATTTTATGGATTTCCTTGACGAAAAGGGAATAAAAAACCAGTTACTCCGGAAATTCGAGATGTTAGCAGTAATGTCCGCTGAACACCCAGAAGCCAAAAGGGAAAATATTTCATATTCTGAACTTTCCTGTAATTATATAGAACTCACTCAGGGTGATGATTCTATACCATATGTTGCAGGAGCAGTTGAAAAACTTTTCGCACAAAACCGTCCAGCAGGCATACCATACAGAAAACTATGCATTTATGACCGTGGCAGTGCTTTGGATTTCCTGCTGACTGTTCCGCAGTCATTTATGCTTGATTCCCCTGTACCTGAAAGCCTTTGCGGTAAGTATAATCTTATACAAAGAAAATGTACTTTCCGTGACAATAATTTCATAGATTTGATTATATATTCAGGAAATCATAAAATTTCAGCTATGGAAAAAGAACTTATAAACAAATTCTATGAAGTCCGTAACGAAACAGCTTTCACGGAATACAGGTAATATATTGACACACTGATTTTTTTGTGATATAATTTCTAAAGTATGTAAAAAAGTCCATAAGAAAGGAAAATTTTTATGTTTGAAATTTCAGAAAAGAAAAGTCTGAACCCTACTGTTACTCTTATGAAAATAAACGCCCCGAAAGTCGCCAGAAAATGCGAACCCGGACAGTTTATAATTCTCCGTACCGACGACGACGGTGAACGCATACCGCTTACAATAGCGGATTTTGACCGTGAAGCCGGTACAGTAACAATAATATTCCAGATTGTAGGAGCTACTACAGAAAAACTCAATCACATGAACGTCGGCGACTGTCTGCACGATTTTGTAGGTCCATTAGGCAGAGCCACTGAAACAGACGGTCTTAAAAAAGTGGCTGTAGTCGGTGGTGGTGTAGGCTGTGCTATTGCCTACCCTGTCACAAAGAAACTCCATGAACTCGGCGTTGAAGTTCATGCTATAGTGGGATTCAGAAACAAAGATTTAATAATACTTGAAGATGAGTTCAGAAACGCAAGTACAAAATTTGTGCTTATGTCAGATGACGGTTCAGCCGGTGAAAAGGGTCTTGTAACTGACGCTCTTAAGAAACTTATCGAGAGTGGTGAAAAATATGACCGTGTTATAACAATAGGACCGCTTATTATGATGAAGTTTGTCTGTCAGCTCACAAAGAATTACGATATTCCGACAGTTGCCTCAATGAATCCGATTATGATTGACGGTACTGGTATGTGCGGAGGCTGTCGGCTTACAGTCGGTGGTGAAACTAAATTCGCTTGCGTTGACGGTCCTGAATTTGACGGTCATCTTATAGATTTTGATGAGGCTATTGCAAGAGGTGCAATGTATAAACCTTTTGAACGCAAGACACATGAAGATACTTGTAATCTTTTCAGGGAGGTTGAAAATAATGGCTAATATGTCGCTGACTAAAAATGAAATGCCTGTACAGAATCCGGAAACAAGAAACAAAAACTTCAAGGAAGTTGCTTTAGGATATACGGAAGAACAGGCTATTGACGAGGCTAAAAGATGCCTCCACTGTAAAAACAGACCGTGTGTAAGTGGCTGTCCGGTACGGATAAATATTCCGGAATTTATCGCACAGGTTGCAGACGGAAATTTTGAACAGGCATATAAAATAATCACTGAATCGAGTTCACTGCCTGCTATATGCGGAAGAGTATGCCCACAGGAAAATCAATGTGAGGCTAAATGTGTACGTGGTATAAAAGGCGAACCTGTCGCAATAGGTAGGCTTGAAAGATTCGTAGCTGACTGGCATAATTCACAACCGGAAACATCTGCTGAAAAACCTGTCTCAAACGGTCATAAAGTAGCGGTAATAGGTTCAGGACCGGCAGGACTTGCGTGTGCCAGTGACTTAGCTAAAAAAGGTTACGACGTTACTATATTTGAGGCTCTGCACGTTGCCGGTGGTGTACTCTCGTATGGTATTCCGGAGTTCAGATTACCTAAATCCATAGTACAGAAAGAAATTGACGGTCTTAAAGAACTCGGCGTAAAGATAGAAACAAATACAGTAATCGGCAAGACAGTATCAGTTGACGAACTTATAGAAGAATACGGTTTTGAAAGTATCTTCATAGGTTCGGGAGCAGGTCTGCCACGTTTCATGAACATAAAAGGCGAAAATCTTAACGGTGTATATTCTGCCAATGAATTTCTTACAAGAATAAATCTCATGAAAGCATATAAACAGGACTCCTCAACGCCTGTACAGGTAGGTAAAAAAGCCGTGATAGTTGGTGGTGGTAACGTCGCTATGGATGCCGCAAGATGTGCTAAGAGATTAGGTGCGGAAGTATACGTAGTATACAGACGTACAGAAAACGAACTCCCTGCACGTGCGGAGGAAATAGAACACGCTAAGGAAGAGGGAATTATTTTCAAGTTCCTGACAAATCCGGTAGAAATCAAATCCGACGAAAAAGGCTGGGTAAAAAGTATAGTATGTCAGGAGCAGAAACTTTCCGAGCCTGATGCTTCCGGACGTGCTAAGCCTGTACCAGTTCCGGACGCATTCTTTGAAATCGAAACGGACAGCGTTATTATGGCTATAGGTACTTCACCAAATCCGCTTATAAAGTCTACAACTTCCGGACTTGATACGCAGAAATGGGGTGGTATAATCGCCGACGAAAGCGGTTTGACATCGAAAGAGGGCGTATATGCCGGTGGTGATGCCGTAACAGGTGCGGCGACTGTCATACTTGCTATGGGAGCAGGTAAGACTTCCGCCGAGGCTATAGACAAATATATACAGAATAAATAAAATTTTTCGATAACTCTTGACAAATACGTAATTATATGATAT
>CAMWUB010000026.1 GCA_947177345.1 uncultured Ruminococcus sp.
GCATAATATCTTAAAAATTCATTTATATCACCACTATATAAATCAAGCAGAAAATATAATCCGCTTATTACAGAATTATCGGCTATTCCGTAAAAAATAGCTATCGTATCACGCTTTAATGCGAGTTTTTCAAGTTTTTCACTCATAAGGCTTCTAATACCTTTTCCGTCATTTCCGTACAAGTAAGCGGTGTACCCTCTTTACTACCCATGAGGTCAGCGGTACGGTATCCGGCATTCAGTACGCTGTCTACGGCTTTTTCTATACAGTCAGCTTCTTCAGAAAGTCCGAAAGAATAACGTAACATCATAGCTCCGGAAAGTATTGTAGCTATCGGATTGGCTTTGTTCTGTCCGGCAATGTCCGGTGCTGAACCGTGTATGGGTTCATACATACCTCTTGTGCCTGCTCCCAGTGATGCAGATGCAAGCATACCAATTGAACCCGTTATCTGTGAAGCCTCGTCGGAAAGAATATCGCCGAACATATTTGAAGTTACTATAATGTCAAACTGTTGCGGATTCCTTACCAACTGCATAGCACCGTTATCCACAAACATATCGCTGTATTCTACTTCCGGATATTCTTTGGCGAGTTCGTGCATGGTCTTACGCCATAAACGTGAACTTTCAAGTACATTTGCCTTATCTATACTGGTGAGTTTCTTGTTACGTTTCATGGCTGTTTCAAATGCAACTCGTCCGATTCTTTCTATTTCCGTTACGCTGTATGCCTCTGTATCGTATGCCTCTTCACCGTATTTGCCTTGTCTGTAACCTCTGTCACCGAAATATATTCCGCCGGTAAGTTCCCTGACTATCATTAAATCGAAACCGTCGCCGACTATCTCCTCTTTCAGTGGTGAGGCGGTACGCAATGCCGGATATAATTTAGCCGGTCTTAAATTGGTGAAAAGTCCGAGTGCGGAACGTATACCCAGTAATGCCTTTTCAGGTCTCTTGTCTCCTGCGAGATTATCCCATTTATAACCGCCTACTGCTCCGAGAAGTACGCTGTCACTTGCAAGACAGCCGTCAACAGTTTCCTGTGGGAGCGGTTCACCTGTAGCATCGTATGCACAACCGCCGATTAAGTACGGTGTGAAATTGAACTTATGACCGAATTTTTCAGCCACTTTTTCGAGTACTGCAACGGTACTATCCACTATTTCAGGACCTATGCCGTCACCTTTAAGAAGTGCTATATTAAATTCCATTTTTTAAATCTCCTTTTATAAATATTCCTTATATTCCTCAAGATTACCATTTTTCACGATAATTCTGACGGTTTCTTCCCATTCGCCCATACCATCGACTAAATACGATATTTCTTCATTTTCGGGATTATCAACCGTCATTGTATTAAACCAGCAATATTTTAAAATATCCCTTACGTTTTCAAGTTCGGGAAGTTCAAAATCCACGTCCGATAAGTGACAGCTTTCAATAAGTCCGTGGCATATTGCATCAATCATATTATCAGGCATTGTATTGAAGTGATTTATACATTTTTCCGCATAGTCCATAAGCGATTTATTACTGATATATACCGTCATTTCCTGCGTATCGTCGTTTGGAAAAATTTTACTCGTGAAAGTTCCCTCAATAGTGCCTTCGTCGTCAACGACTACGATATTTTTTATTATTTCATTCATAGAAAACTCCCATATGTACGGAGCAGGTATTATTTTCCCTACTCCGTATAAAGAAATTACTTTATAATACCTTCAATTTTCATTTTTTATATACAGTTGCTGTTAAGATTTCTGTAATAGTCATCACTTTCAAAAGGTGAATAATTACAGATATATCCCATATAAAGCACTTTATTTCCACGTACAATAAAGCTGATATCTTCTCCATTATTGTCAAGACCATCAGAAGTATAGACAACTTCGTCATTTTCCGGAATATAAAGCCTGATTTGTGTAAATTCACAATATTTCAGGATGTCCCTTGATTTTTCAAAGCTATAATCTTTTGCACTGCGTTTAATTATAGCTTTACAGATAATATCAACCATTTCATCAGGCATATTATTAAAGTGTTCAACCCACTTTTCAGCGTAATCTTTAATGGTGTCATTCGGAAGATATACAGCAAGTATATCATTTTCGCCATTTTTAAAAATACGACTTCTGAAAGTTCCTCTCATTACTTTTATATCGGGAACAAGATATTGAAGATTTTCAATCATTACTTTATAATGCCCTCAGCAATTGAATTAATCAGACCACCATTTTCAATGATTTTCTGTACAAACTCCGGAAAAGGTGCTGTTTTGTATTCCTTGCCTGTCGTGAGATTGCGTATAATACCGTTATCCATATCGGCTTCTACCTTGTCGCCCTCGCTGATACCGGCGACTGCTTCCGGACACTCTACTATAGCAAGTCCGATATTTATTGAATTTCTGTAAAAAATTCTTGCGAAACTTTTGGCGATAACAAGCGATATACCGCTTGCCTTTATCGCTATAGGTGCGTGTTCCCTCGATGAACCACATCCGAAATTGAAACCTGCTGTAATAATATCACCCTGCTGTACTCTTGTAACAAAAGTCTTGTCAAGGTCTTCCATACAGTGACTTGCAAGTTCTGCATGGTCGCTTGTATTCAGATAACGTGCCGGAATTATTACGTCCGTATCGACGTTATCGCCGTATTTTATAACTTTTCCCTCATACTTCATAGTTCATAACCTCCCACGGACTTGAAATTTTTCCTGTAATAGCACTCGCTGCCGCTACCGCCGGACTTGCAAGGTATACTTCAGATTCAACGTGTCCCATACGTCCGACAAAGTTTCTGTTAGTAGTTGCGACGGCTCTTTCACCCTTTGTGAGTATACCCATATGTCCGCCTAAACATGGTCCGCAAGTTGGCGTGGAAACTACTGCACCGCTCTCAATGAATATTTTCAGGAGACCCTGTTCCATAGCCTCAAGGTAAATCTTCTGTGTTGCCGGTATCACTATTACACGAACACCGTCAGCACACTTTTTACCTTTCATGATTTCGGCGGATTCCTGTAAGTCCTCGAGTCTTCCGTTTGTACATGAACCTATTACAACCTGATTTATCTTTATATCCCCGATTTCTTTGAATGTCTTAGCGTTTTCCGGCAAGTGCGGGAAAGATACAGTAGGTTCTATCTCGGAAAGGTTTATATCTATTACTTCGTCGTAAACTGCATCTTCATCTGCCTTATAGACTACAGGTTCTTTTGCACCGTGTGCCTTTACGTATTCAAGAGTAATGTCGTCAACCTCGAAAATACCATTCTTTGCACCGGCTTCGATTGCCATATTTGCTATACAAAGACGGTCACTCATACTGAGTGAGGAAAGTCCCTCGCCGGTGAACTCCATTGAACGATATAAAGCACCGTCGACACCTATTTGCCCGATAATATGAAGTATAACGTCCTTACCGGATACGTATTTACGGAGTTTTCCCGTAAGATTGAACTTTATCGCAGACGGTACTTTAAACCATGCCTTACCTATCGCCATACCGCAAGCCATATCTGTAGAACCTACACCTGTAGAAAATGCTCCTAATGCACCGTATGTACACGTATGCGAATCCGCACCGATTACGACATTTCCGGAAGTAACAAGTCCCTGCTCCGGCAAGAGTGCGTGTTCGATACCCATTTTTCCGACATCATAGAAGTGTACTACCTCTTTCTCACCGCAGAAATCACGGCACATCTTACACTGTTCGGCGGCTTTTATGTCCTTGTTAGGTGCGAAGTGGTCCATAACCATTGTGACCTTTTCCTTGTCAAAAACTCCGTCCTTGTTGAGTTTTGAAAATTCCTTGATTGCAACCGGTGACGTTATATCATTTCCGAGAACCAAATCCAGACTGGCAAGTATAAGCTGTCCTGCCTGTACCGTTTCAAGTCCTGCGTGTCCCGCAAGGATTTTCTGAGTCATTGTCATACCCATTTTTTAATCATTCCTTTCAGATTTTTTTATATTAAACTTCTGTATGAAGTTATTTTTTATTTATTTTCTGTGCGTTCCCATAACATAGTATATTCAGTCTGCAATGTATCGCTGTCTGTTCCGGTCGACGCAACCACAAAACCGGATTTTTCATAGAACCTTACAGCAGACTTATTTTTTTCATAAACTGATAAAATCAGTCTTTCATGACTGTTCTTTATGAAACGGATAAGAGCTGTTCCGATACCCTCCGACCTGTATATTTTATCGACGAATATTCCGGCAATATAATCACCATCAAGTCCGATAAAACCTTTTATTATACCATCACTTTCATAGATATATACTTCCGCCTGTGGTATCATTGACTTCACTTCATTATATTTTTCTTTCCAATATTCAGGATTTACAAAATTGTGCGAATCCATATTTGCTTCAAACCATATATTCATAACACGATTAATGTCATTACCACAAAACTTTCTTATCATATTTTTTCAGAATCACTCCAGAAATTTTTTAATTTTTTCTTTCATACCGGACAGCTTGCCGTTGTCATGCATTTCAAGTGTTTCAAGAAGTATTTTTCCTGTATAGTAATAAATACTATAAAATACATCATCAGGGGCAAATTCAGCATAATATTCGTCGAAATCATCTTCCGTATAATTTTCAGGAAGCAGATACTCATCATTTATAATATCTGACATATTTTCTAAAGGTTCAGCGTGTTCCACTTTTTCGGCATCACTGCAAACTTCGGCATAGTATACAAATGCATCTGCCAGCTTATCCGCAAGCCATACCGCAACAGGATTTTCCGGATTATTTACAGCCTTTTCAAGAATCCTTATCAAAAACACCATGACAAACGGAGCGGACAGAAAAAGTGTTGACTGATGTTCAAAGTCTGAAATACTATACCACGCCGTTTTTACTTCGTCAAGGTCTTTCATCTCATCAAGAATCCCGAGATATTCCGGATAGTTTTCAGCCGTTTCATAAGCTGTAATCATTCTGTGCCACGGAATGTCACTGATATTCAGGTTATCTATATATCTTCTTTCACTGCCCATGAATTAAACCTCCCGTCAATAATTCTTTTAGTATAGTAAACTATGCTGTGTTCATAATCTGCCTCAAAACATAATTCATAATAATAGTTTGGTAGCAAATATTTATCTTCAAGCATTTCTGCAAAATCAGTTATCGGGTCTCCGTGGGGAAATTCGTATACCCTATAATCACAGGCGTCAAGAATCCATTCAAAAGTATGCTGAATTTCTTTCGCAAGCCATTCCGCCTCCGGAGTATGAATATTTTCTGCTTTTTTCAGCAGTCTTTTAAAGAAAATCATTACAAACGGCAAAGGTTGATAAAGTGAATCCTGATGTTCAACTTCCGACAGAATATTATCTAAAGCATCATTCATATCGTCAACACTCTGCATTTTTTCCAGAACAGCGAAAAATTCCGGAAACTTTTCCGCTGTACCGTATGCTGTAATCATTCTGTGCCACGGAATATCTTCAATTTTCAGATTTTTAATATATTCTTCCATAAAAATTACCTATCTTATATATTTTACTTTCTGTTGATTATAGCACCCTTATCGGCAGATGATACCATTGAAGCGTAACGTTTCAGATAACCTGTAATATTTTCTTTCTTCTTGATAGGCATGGTCTTTTTACGTTCTTCGAGTTCTTCGTCGGAAACTTCAAGATTAATGCTGTAGTTCGGAATATCGATAGAAATAATATCGCCGTCCTTGACGTATGCAATAGTACCACCGTTAACAGCTTCCGGCGAAACGTGTCCGATTGCCGCACCACGAGTAGCACCGCTGAAACGTCCGTCCGTGATTAACGCAACCGTAGAGCCGAGACCTGCTCCCTGTATTGCAGATGTAGGCGAGAGCATTTCACGCATACCAGGTCCACCGGCTGGTCCTTCGTATCGGATTACTACAACGTCACCGGCTTTTATACCACCCTCATAGATAACTTTGATAGCTTCTTCTTCGCTGTCGAATACACGTGCCGGTCCACTGTGGACAAGCATTTCCGGAGCTACTGCACTTCTTTTTACTACACATCTGTCAGGGGCGAGATTTCCACGGAGTACGGCTATACCACCTGTTTCGCTGTACGGGTTTTCAATCGGACGGATTGTTTCAGGGTCTTTATTGATACAGCCTGAAATATTTTCGCCTACTGTCTTTCCGGTAACTGTTATGCAGTCGAGATTGATTAAATCTTTTTTGGAAAGTTCGTTTAGTACAGCATAAACGCCACCGGCTTCGTTGAGGTCTTCCATATAGGTATGACCAGCCGGTGCAAGATGACATAAATTAGGTGTCTTCGCACTGATTTCATTTGCAATATCAAGATTTATGTCAATTCCGCACTCGTTAGCGATTGCCGGTAAATGTAACATACTGTTTGTGGAACAGCCTAACGCCATATCAGCAGTAAGAGCGTTACGGAAAGCCTTTTCGGTCATGACGTCAAGCGGTCTGATGTTCTTTCTGTAGAGTTCCATAACCTGCATACCTGCTGTCTTAGCAAGTTTTATCCTCTCGGAATATACTGCCGGTATCGTACCGTTACCTTTCAGACCCATACCTAAAACTTCCGTCAGACAGTTCATAGAGTTTGCCGTATACATTCCCGAACATGAACCACACGTCGGACAGGCATTATTTTCGTACTCCTCTACGTCTTCGAGAGTCATTTTTCCGGCTGTATATGCTCCGACTGCCTCGAACATACTTGAAAGACTGGTTTTCTTACCCTTTACGTGTCCGGCAAGCATTGGACCTCCGCTGACAAATATAGTCGGAACATTTATTCTTGCTGCTGCCATGAGTAATCCTGGTACGTTCTTATCACAGTTAGGAATCATTACAAGTGCGTCAAAATGATGTGCCAGTGCCATACACTCTGTGGAATCGGCTATAAGGTCACGTGTAACAAGTGAGTACTTCATTCCGGTATGTCCCATTGCTATACCGTCGCATACCGCTATTGCAGGAAATACTACCGGTGTACCGCCGTTCATTGCTACACCTAACTTTACAGCTTCAACTATCTTGTCAATGTTCATGTGTCCGGGTACTATCTCGTTATAAGAAGATACGATACCTACAAGCGGACGTTTCATTTCTTCCTTGGTCATTCCGAGAGCGTTGAAAAGCGAACGTTGTGACGACTTTTCAACCCCTGAACAGAAAAAATTTTCACTCATAATCTTTTACCTCACTTTAAATTTAATTTGAAATCAATAATTATTCTTCTTCATCTTCACAAATTTCAAGATATTCAGATAACAGCGGAGATTCCGGATTGAGACGTAATGCCCTCTGACGTTCTTTGCAATCCGGCGGTGCTACTTCAACATTTATTATTACATTTTTCCTGTTTTCACCTGTACCAAAAAATCCGGCTTTGTCAAGTCTTTTCAGTGCTTCTTCCATAGAATCAACTCTTGTATCCCATTCAATGCTATAAAGTTCATCAATTGACATTCCGTTTTCCCTTTCAAGAAACATATTGTCAACTTCCTTGAAAAATTCGTCATATCCATATGCACAGTACGGAAAATCAAAAGTACACCATTTCCAATCGTCTTCGTCATCTTTTTCAGCAAGCAATTTTTTATACGCTTCATAAGACAATACAGAAATATATGGTCGCAGTAGCTCATCATAGATAAAAGCATAATAATAAAAATTTTCATCATGTTCCGCACGTAAAGCAGATACTGCATTCTGAAAAGCCGACTGTAAAACCGTTACCATTTTTTCATCATACATTAATATTAACTCCTTTAAAAAAACAGGCGACGGCACTTGTTATGAACCGTCACCCGCATAAAGTTCCGGATTGCAATATCAGCAATGCCAGTTATCAGTTATTGATGAATTTATCTTCTTCGTTATTCCAGCTGTAGAGTTTTCTGATTTCCTCGCCGACTTTCTCCGACGGGTGTTCAGATGCAAGTTTTCTCATTGCACGGAAATGTGCCATTCCGCCACCAGAAGACTCAAGGAGGAACTCTTTAGCAAATGAACCGTCCTGAATGTTCTTGAGAACCTGCTTCATAGCCTTCTTTGTATCATCTGTGATAATCTTAGGACCTGTGATATAGTCGCCGTATTCAGCAGTATTTGAGATAGAGTATCTCATACCAGCAAAACCGCTCTGATAGATAAGGTCAACAATGAGTTTCACTTCGTGAACACACTCAAAGTAAGCGTTTCTCGGGTCGTAACCTGCTTCAACGAGTGTTTCAAAACCTGCCTGCATCAATGCACATAAACCGCCACAAAGTACAACCTGTTCGCCGAAAAGGTCTGTTTCTGTTTCTGTTCTGAAAGTTGTTTCAAGAACGCCTGCTCTTGCTCCGCCGATTGCGAGACCGTATGCAAGTGCCATTTCCTTAGCTTTGCCGGTAGCGTCCTGATGTACGGCAACAAGACAAGGTACACCCTTACCTGCCTGATACTCTGAACGTACAGTATGTCCCGGACCTTTCGGAGCTATCATTGTTACGTCAACGTCTGCCGGTGGTACAATCTGTCCGAAGTGGATTGCGAATCCGTGTGCGAACATAAGCATATTGCCTGCTTCGAGGTTCGGTGCGATGTCTTTCTTGTACATTTCAGCCTGTTTTTCGTCGTTGATAAGAATCATGATAACGTCAGCCTGTTTAGCAGCTTCGGAAGCTGTATAAACTTCAAAGCCCTGTTTAACAGCCTTGTCCCATGACTTCGAACCCTCATAAAGTCCGATAATTACCCTACCGTTTTCGCCGAGTGATTCCTTGGCATTGAGGGCGTGTGCGTGTCCCTGTGAACCGTATCCTATTACGGCGATTGTCTTGCCGTAAAGAAGTGACAGGTCACAGTCATGTTCATAGAAAACTTTTGCAGTATTTTCCATTTCTGAACTACTCCTTTTTATTAAAATATTTATTACAGCCATTAAGGCATATAATCAGTTGATTATGCTTTAAGACAGTTTTCGCCTCGTTCGATAGCTACTATACCAGTACGGCACATTTCCATGATACCGTATGGCTTTACAAGTTCTATAAAAGCGTCAATTTTTGTAACTTCGCCGGTAAGTTCTATAGTCAGCGACGACGGCGAATAATCTACTATCTTTGAACGGAATATTTCCACTGCCGTCATGATGTCCTGACGGTTTTCCGGACTGTTCTTCACCTTTATGAGAAGAAGTTCACGTGTAACAGTTTCGTGACTATCGAGAACTTCAACGGCTTTTACGTCGTGAATTTTGTCAAGCTGTTTTATAATTCTGTCTTTGACGTCGGCATCACCGTGAAATGCTATCGTTATTCTTGAAAATTCACCTGATTCAGTTTCGCCTACTGTGAGACTGTCTATATTGAAACCACGTCTCGTGAACATTCCGGAAACTCTCGAAAGTACTCCGGCAATGTTAGAAACGATTGCTCCTATTACGTACTGCTTAGCCATTGGAAATCACCTCACTTTATTTCTGTAATAATATCGTCGATAGAACCACCAGGGGGCAACATAGGAAGTACAAACTCATCACAATCAACGGCACAATCTATTATGTATGTTCCGTCATATGCGAATGAATCCTGTACAGCCTTACGGAGTTCTTCTTTCGTGAATACTCTTGTACCCTTTGCTCCGAAAGCATCGGCAAGTTTTACGAAATCGGTTTTTCTTTCGTCAAGAGTTGTGTTTGAATAGTGTTTATCAAAAAAGAGCGTCTGCCACTGACGAACCATACCTAAAACGCCGTTATTCATGATAACTATTGTCAGCGGAGTTCCCTGTGTAACGGATGTTGCAAGTTCATTGAGATTCATTCCGAAACTGCCGTCACCGGTGAACAGTATACTTCTCTTGCCTGTACCCTCGTATGCTCCGATTGCCGCACCCATACCGAAGCCCATTGTACCTAATCCGCCACTCGTAAGGAATGTACGAGGTTTTTTCAATGGGTATCTCTGAGCCGTCCACATCTGGTGCTGTCCAACGTCTGTAACAATGTTACAGTCGTTTTCGTATTCGCTTACAATATCGACGATTGCAAACGGGTCAAGTTCTCTGCCGGATTTTGCACTTTCTATACGACGTGCTTCGTCTTCTCTTAACTCCTGTATACGTGCTGACCATGTATCATGTTTTTTAACCTCTACCATTTCAGTTAAACGTGAAACAGCATCTTTTATATCGCCCTGTATAGAGAGGTTAGCCGGAATATTTTTATCAAGTTCTGCGTTATCAATATCAATATGTATTATGCGGAAATTCTTTGCAAAACGTTTTTTATCGCCGGTGGCACGGTCTGAAAATCTCGCACTGAGTGCTATTACAAGGTCTGATTCATCTTCAGCTACCGAAGATGCATAATGTCCATGCATACCCTGCATACCTAAAAATCTCGGATTGTCTGCCGGTACTGCTGAAAGTCCCATAAGCGAACAGCCCATAGGTGAATCAATTTTATCTGCCAAGGCAATAATTTCTTCAGATGCTTTGCCGGATATTACACCACCACCAAAATATATGTAAGGTCTCTCACTGGCGTTGATTATTTCAACCGCTTTCTGTAAATCTTCTTCCTGTGCGAACTTCAGCGGATACGGTATAACAGGTTGTTTTTCCGGTGTGAACTCACATAATGAAGCCTGAACGTCTTTCGGAATATCAACCAATACCGGTCCTGGTCTTCCGGACTTTGCTATCTTAAACGCTGTACGGAGTGTATCGGCAAGTTCATTAACATCTTTTACAATGAAGTTGTGTTTTGTAACAGGCATTGTAACGCCTACAATGTCAACTTCCTGAAACGTATCACGTCCGAGCAGGCTACACGGTACGTTACCTGTAATCGCAACCATTGGCACGGAATCGAGATAAGCTGTGGCGATACCTGTTACAAGATTGGTTGCACCAGGTCCGGAAGTAGCTATTACAACACCTACTTTTCCGGTGGCACGTGCATAACCGTCAGCGGCGTGTGATGCACCCTGTTCATGTGCCGTAAGTACGTGCTTTATACGGTCACGGCAGAGATAGAGTTCGTCAAAAAGGTTGATAACCTGTCCACCAGGATAACCGAAAACAGTATCACAACCCTGTTCGATTAAGGTCTCAACGACAATTTTAGCTCCTGATATTTTCATATAAAAAAATTCCTTTCTGATAAATTTTTCTAATCAGATATACAAACAAGCCTCCGACTTCTGCCGGAGGCTCATAAACCAAGTTTTTTATGCACTGAATGTACATTCAGTAAAGCAATTACTCAGTTGTGAACGGGCAGAACGAATCAGACACAAATCACTAAGGACTGTGCCGAAAATAATGACTATACCTGAAAATATAAAATTTATTTTCATAACGTTCACCCTCCTGAATACTCTTTAATTTATATAATAACACTTTATCTCTGTAAAATCAATAAAAATTTGAAATTTTGTAAAAAATAAATAATTTTTTCTTTATGA
>CAMWUB010000027.1 GCA_947177345.1 uncultured Ruminococcus sp.
GGGTATCGATATGGGTGATGTTTTCGGGGCACGTTTCGCTGAACAAATGGAAACTCTTCATGCCAATGATGCGGATTTAACGGACTTTATCAAGTGGGCAGAAGTAAACGGAAACACAGTCGGAGAAATTTTCGGCGAAAACTTTCAGAAAGCTCTTGAAGAATTTCTGTCACTTCCTGCTGAAGAAGTTAAAATACCAAATACTTTTGAAGATGATATACTTACAAAAAATCTTATCAATTACTACAAAAACGAACAAGACCTTTCAAACCTCAGTAAACAGGCTATGGAACAGGGTAAACAGATAGGTGATGTCTTTGGTAGCGACTTCATGAAGGTTATTCAGCAACAGCTTAACAAGGGTTATGATGTTACTAATCTTGTAAAGTGGGCGATTGAAACTGGCGGAACGGTTTCGGAAGAATATTCTGACGTATACACCAATATAGTGCAAGAATATCTCGACAAAGGCTACGATATTGAAAAACTACTTAAATGGGGGAAGGATTCGGGACTTTCCACAGCTGATACTTTCGGCAGTAAGTACTCCACAGAAGCACAGACTTTTATTGACAAAGGTTTTGCCGTCGATTCTCTGCTTGACTGGGCAAGAACCGCCGGAATTGAAGTCGGAAAACTTTTCGGTGAAAACTTTCAGGAATATGCTAACCAATATATTGACGACAAAAGAAATGATGCAGAAAAATTGTTCGCAAACGCTGGACCAATTTCACGTAGTATTCTTGAAAAACTTCCATTCATGGCTGACGGCGGTTTTCTGTCGCATGGTCAGGCGGTTGTGGCTGAAGCCGGTCCGGAACTCCTTGAAATTGTTAATGGTGGTGTCCGTGTAACTCCTCTGACGCAAAATTCTCAGAATATTCCTGTAAGCTATGGTAATGGTCAGAGAGTTTTTTACAGCAACTACACTATCAACGCCACTATTTCAGGCGGTTACGACGTTTCAAGGCTCGCCGAAGAACTCGAAACTGAAAGACGGCGTATTGAAATGGGTATGGGCAAGTAATTTTTATATGTTAGCATGGTGTTATCGCTGTTAACGTTGTGTTATCATAGTTAACACTATGTTATCAAACTGAAAGAGTGCAAGAAAATAAAAAAAGCACTTCCGAAGAAGTGCCTTTTATTTGTTTATTCGTTAATAGTCTCGAAAATCCGTCTGAATTTCTCAAGTGCTTTTTCGTTGTACTTGAAAGCCCTGATTTCTTCGCCATCAGTTGGACGTGTGTAATAATACCATTCACCATACTCAGATGTCTTCATATCCAAAACGTTGGCAATACAACCAATCTGATAAGCACTTACATCAAATATTCTTCCGATGTCGCCTGCAAGATATGTTTTCTGCTTTTTTTCTGATTCTATCTGTAAAAGCGTTTTACCAGTTATTATTTCCTTTGCCATCTCCAAAAGTATATATTTGTGTTTTTCAGATATTCCTTCCATTTGCATGACTTCCATAAGTTTTACCACAATATTTATTAATGGGTTTTCATCGGTGTCATCTGATTCTTCTTCAACAGGAACTGTATAACTTCCTGTCTTCCGGATTGTCGGAAGCACTTCATCAAATACCCACTCTTCAAAGCGTTCAGCACTTGGAAGTTTGCTGTGTGTGATGAGCCGGTACACATTGCCCTCCGTGATAAATTTCATCTTCTGAATACCTCCGGCTGTAGGGGTCATTATTTCAGTGACCCCTTTTTCCTTGCAATGTGCTACAATTGCATTTGCCGGTTTTGAATAGCCGAGAGCCTTAGCAACATCTTTTCCGCAGAAGAGGATTTTTCCGTTTTCCTCAATCGTTCTGATTTCTCCGAACTCTGAGTTGTTGAAAAACTCATCTAAAAATGCCTGAAGTTGTTTCGCCAGTTTTATGATTTCAGAATTATCTATTATTTGGGCGTTTTCTTTCAGTTGCTGTTCCATAAGATTGAACGCTTCAATGTATTTCAGTTTCCATTGCAATGCCTTTTTACCTGTAAATCCCATTGCAAGAAGTGCAAAGCCGTCTCGGTTGATTTCATAGTACTTGTAACTTTTTCCTGTACCTGCCTTATAGGTCGATTCTATGAACATTTTGGTCAGGGCGAAATTTTGCGCCGTGATATTAGTCAGAGCTGAATTTTGAGCAGTGAGATTTTGTGCCGATATTTCTTCTTCTGTGAGATTGGCGCAATTTTGCGCCGATGTTTCTTTAAGTAAGTTTTTGATAGCTTTAAGTACATCTTTGTGCTGTTTTCCGAAGTCCTCGGCTACCTGAAGACTGGATACAGTAAATTCTCCGTTAGTGTTGTGGATTGGTATTTCGTTCATTCCTGCCCACCTCCTATAAGAAGCTGAACGGCGGTGTAAAAACCTACCTCAAAGGCGTTTTCTTCAACGGCAGTCGCAAAGGCAAAAAATTTTGTCGTTGCTGTATCGTATTCCTGTGATGTCATAACACTGGTGCTGAAATAAGTATCAAAGAAATCTTTATACTTTTCACCGATTTCTGCCGTGCAAAAAGGGTTATTCGCTGTATCGGCTTTTGCAAAAGGCAGATACAGCTTTTCAAGTTGTTTGTTCAAAAAAATTTCATTCCTTTCTATTGACATTTCCCGAAAGGTATGATATAATAGATTTATCAAATCCTTTCGGGATTGACAGATAAAGAGCGTTGTTTGCTTGGTTGGCGGTCAACGTTCTTTTTTATTTCAGTAATAGGTGTATGCCCTGTCTGATAGCCTCTGCTTTAGTAATATTATTTTGTTTACAATATTCTAAAAGCTTTTTATTTGTTGCATCATCAATTCGTACTTTTATGTCATTAACCTTTGGACTGTCAGTAGGTCTCCCCATTTTTTTAGAACCCACATTATCACCTCACTTTTGAGTTCTATAAGTGCATTATATGTTATTGAGTACCAAAAGTCAAGAGGTTTACAAGAAGTTTGTATACTTGCACAAAAAAGAAAACTATTTTTATTGAAAATAAACACAAAAAGGATAGCTGAAATTTCGGCTGTCCTATTTTTATCACAAAGAGGTGAAAACTTGAGTTATTTTATATTCAACAACATAAATTCCGACGAACTGGGACTTATGGTTACAAGTCCGCCGGTACGTCCTACATGGGAACTCGAAAATACGGTATTCACACTTGCAGGACGTTCTTCAAAGTTCGTCCAAATGTCTAAAACTTTCGATATGCAGACTATGACCATTGATACGTTTCTTGACGACTTATCACCGTCAAGTCTCCAAAAACTTTACCTCACTTTTCAGGGACACGGTAAATTATGGCTGTCGACGTCTCCGGCGGAATACCTCGAAGTAATCGCCCATCCGCCTGACATTAAAACAGTTGCATACCTTGCCGGTGAATGTAAACTGAAATTTACCGTCAAACCGTTTGCACGTGCTGTAAATCCGACTGTCACTGAAATACA
This sequence comes from uncultured Ruminococcus sp., assembly GCA_947177345.1. Classification (GTDB taxonomy): domain Bacteria; phylum Bacillota; class Clostridia; order Oscillospirales; family Ruminococcaceae; genus Ruminococcus. The sequence goes on from CAMWUB010000027.1 coordinate 3,453, forward strand.
CTCTCCTGACGTCTATAAAACGGTCAATAATACCGGTACTGTATTCAGTGAACCGGAAATCTCTTTCATTTCCGTCGCTAATCAAGATATCAGAATAAACGTCAATGGTGCGGATTTTGGCGTAACTCATCCTGAAAGCTGTACTTTCGATTCTACTATCTGTATAGACTGTGAAGAACAAATCGTCTATTTTAAGCGTCCGGAAGGTGTAGCATATACGTGTATGCAGTTCACCACCGGCGATTTACCACTTCTGCATACCGGTGATAATTATATCAGTTACTCAGGTATGGTAAAAGATTTTAAAATAAATGTAAAGGAGCGGTTTTTATGACCGGAGCAGGTACGCAAAATGACCCCTATATTGTCGACAATTGGGCGGATTATCGGCAAATTTACAGGTCTTCGGCTTACATCGAGTGGGACGATTCCGCTCAGAATAAAGTTATCGATTTTAACGAAATCCAACCGTCCGGCTTTACGTCTGCTATTGCGTTTTCAAGATACACAAAATTCAATGGCTGGAAGTTCGTGAATTTGTTCACTATGCACAGTAATCCGCTCTTTTTCGGCTCGGCTGGCGGTACTCTCGACGGCTTCGTCCTCGAAAATTTTTACTGGATTACGACGTCCAAAACCGAAAGCATTCTGATTAACTTCGAGGCGAATTATTCCAACTTCTCAACCCTCAAAAACTGCGTAATTTCGGGAAAAATCGAGTGTCAGAACAGTTGCAGGCTTACTCACGCCCATTTCCATGAGAGTTCCGCAGATATTGCCGTAAATTCGGGAAATTTCACGCTTACTAACCACTCTGTCCGACACGCCGATGTCATTCTGGACGTCGATGCCCCGACCGTCAAACTGACCGACGAGAGTATCATAAACAGTCGGTTTTCCGGCAAAATTCACGCAGAAACCCCGATAATCTGCGGAAATTCCACGTCCGGCTACAACGTTTTTGACCTCCTCGCTGACCAGCCTGCCGAGTACTCCGGAAAGGGCGTTATGGTCTATAATTCAGACAAAATGACCGCTTCCGGCGACGGAAATCACAAGCCCTGCACGTCCGGACAACTCAAAAATCCCGAGTACCTCGCTTCCCTGCGGTTTCCGATTGGAGTTGATTAAAATTTTAAATTTTGTACAAGGCAGTCTGAGCTCGTCCGGCGAATACGACGATGAAACGAGGTTACGGACGGATTTTGTCGAAATACCGGCAGGAACGCAGAAAATTCAGGGCGTTCCGAAGTTTGTTAAAAAAACTTATGATAAGTCCACGAAGCAATATTTATACTCCGAGTATAATGGAACACCAGCCTGTACCGCCTATCTTTACGACGCCCAACGTCAAATTATTGCCTATTTTTCGGCAATAAACGGCGTTGACATCTCAGCTTACACGTGGGCGGTGTACGTCCGGTTCGTCGTCTGCATCGGTAGCCCTCCCCTCTATCTCGACGGCAATCTGGAAACGTCAGGTTATTACTATTTTCTGAACAATTTTGATTTTTTAACAGATGTTTTGTCGTGGGAAATGGACGAAAATTTCAGAGTTTTCAACAAAAAATGTCCTATTGTTCCGGAAAAACCTATGTATTATCCATATCCTGACGCACTCTGGCGTATCGATTATATTAGTCCGAATATGCCGTACCACAGGCTTTTTCCGGACATAAAAGCTATTAATATGTGGTCTCTGCCTCGTGAAAACATCATAAGGGTTTACGACTACAGAGAACCTCAAAACGGCTTCAAACACAACGGTCTTGCTATCCTCGCTCCCTCTGAATGTATCGAATATCACGAACTTAACGGTCGCTGGGACGTCGAATTAACTCACCCTGTCGACGACTGGGGACGTTGGAAAAATATTCTTCCGCAAAATGTCCTGAAAGTTGACGGTCAGCTTTTCCGCATCGACGAACACACCAGTGTTTCCGGTTCGGACGGAATGTACATTAAAGTCCATGCTAAACACATCTCCTATGACCTCGCTGACGAATTTGTACACTACTACTGGGGTGAAAATCTCAACGGTTACGAATTTATCAGGGCTATGTTCGGGGCGTGGCTCACTGATGGGGATTTTTATGATAAGTATAACTTTCAGTACAACTCCAACATTGAAGAACGTACCGGTCAGTTTGAAATTACCGATAAATCGCTGTTAAACTCGCTTATCGGTGGCGATAACTGTCTCATCAATCAGCTCGGCGGTGAACTCTTTCGGAATAATTTCTATTTTTCTATCAATAAACGCATGGAAGGTGCAAGAGATAACGCCTTTGCCCTTAAATACGGTTTCGATATGTCCGGAATATCGCAGAAAATAGACTATTCTGAACTTACAACATGGCTTATGGTTGACAATAATTACGGTGACAGTTTTGCCGTTTCGTACGTCAATGACGTCTACCCTATTCACCATCACAAGCACAGTTTCAGACGTTTTTCCTATTCTGATTCCTCAAACAGTATGGAACGTCTGGTACGTGACGGTCAGGAACTCTTCGGGCAGTTATGCCGTCCTAAAATCTCCTATGAAGTAAATATTGTCAGTCTTAAAAACAGCTCTAAATACAGCGGTTTTCTTGACCTACAGAATTACCGCTTAGGTGACCGTGGTACGATTGAATGCGAACAGCTTGGTATAAAAACCACTCAGGAAATTATTGCCGTCGAAACAGACCGTCTAACCGGCGATATACGTAAAATTAAACTCGGTAATGAAAATTATTCGCTGATTCGTCCGGCTTATAAAAGTAACGTTTCAAGCAGTATTTCGCCCTCCGAAGATGCTCTGCAAAAGCAAATTACCGATTTATTACTTGATACATATATAAATACACCAATCACTACCAAAGACGGCAAGTATCTGACTACTAAAGACAATAAATACATTACATATAAGGAGTGATTCTTATAGCTTCCAAAGAAAAATTAGAACTAAATACCGGACTTTCTGACGAACAAGTTTCAGAAGCGTTCAGACGTGCTCTGAATGATATGACCGATGAACAGATAAATCTTAAATTTTCCGAAATACTGGCGAAAATTACTGATTTAGAAACGAAAATTTCTGCACTCGAAAAGGAGCAGGGAAAATGGATAGAATTATAAATATGATTTCTGCCGTTTTTTTTGCAGTTTGTGGCTTCCTGTGGGGAAAAATGGACGGTCTGTTCTATGCCCTGATAGCATTCATGATTCTCGACTATTTAACAGGGCTTATTTCTGCTTATATCGCTAAAAAACTGTCCTCTAAAGTCGGATTCACAGGTATTGCCCGTAAGGTCTTTATACTGATTCTAGTAGCGGTCGGTCATATTCTTGATACTCAGATACTCGGTGGTGGGGTGGTCTGCCGGTCTGCCGTCATCGGTTTCTATCTCGCTAATGAGGGTATTTCCATTCTCGAAAATACCGGAAAAATAGGGCTTCCGTTACCTGCAAAGCTACTTAACGTTCTTGAACAACTCAGAAAGGAAGATGAAAAATGACAAGACTAAGCAATTATCATGTTATTGCATACGTCAATGAAACTTCGCATATTATAGCCGATTTATTCGTTGATGATGTTTCAGAACTACCGGAAAAAAATGGCATTGATGGTTATGAACTTGTTCAGGGTTCTAAAGCTTACGTTATACACTCTGGTGAACTCTATGTCATGGATAGTCTCGGAAAATGGTACGATACCAACGGAAATCAATTAGAAAAGGTGGATTCAAATGAACTTACATGATATTCTTTTTGCCTCGAAAATGTCCGGAAAAAGTGCCGAAAATGCTGATTTATCGGACTATTACACGAAGTCGCAGATAGATAGCCTGATTGATGATAAAGTCAACAAGATAACTGGTAAAGGCTTATCGACGAACGATTTCACAGATGAATACAAGGCGAAAATTGACGGTACAGACAAGCATATCACCGATAAAATAGCCGAAATAGTCGCAAACGCTCCGGCAGATTTTGACACTCTTAAAGAGATTTCCGACTGGATAGAATCACATGAAGATTCGGCTGCGGCAATGAATACTGCTATCAATAACAAGGTTGACAAGATAACAGGTAAAGGACTATCGACAAACGACTTCACAACGACGTTGAAAAACAAGCTTGACGGTCTTTCCAATTATGACGATACTAAGATAAAGTCCGATATATCGGCAAATACGACGGCTATCGGTAACAAAGTTGACAAGGTATCAGGTAAAGGACTGTCGACGAACGATTTCACTACTACGTTAAAAAATAAACTTAATAGCCTGTCAAATTACGACGACGCTTCAATAAAAGCTGATATTGCGGAAACTTCCTCAAAAACGGCTATAAATCGCAGTACAATCGGCTATCAGAGGAAAAACCTACTGCAGAATACGGCTGTTTCGCAGACCGTAAAGGGCGTAAAATTTACGTTAAATGCAGACAAAAGCTTTACGGTAAGCGGTGTAAGTACCGGACTTATCGACTTCAAGATAAATAAATTTTTTTTCCCAGACGGTCAAAAGTTTATTTTATCAGGTTGTCCGAAAGGCGGAACGTCAAGTTCTTATGTTTTAAGAGTTTTCGGAATGACGAATACTACAGACGGAACAAGTATATCTGACTACGGTAACGGCGTGGAATTTTCAGGTGACGGCAACGAACATGAAGTCAGAATTGTAATCGGCAACGGAATCAGCATGAATGCGGATTTTTTCCCGATGTTGAGGTATACGGACGTCACGGACGATACCTATGAACCGTACAGACCGTCAGTAGAGGAACGTCTGACGGCTTTGGAAACGGCTATATTAAGCGAAAAAGGAGTATAAAATATGAACTCACCATACATGGGAAAATTTCAGGTCACACAGGAGTTTAAGGGACAGTTGCATGACGGTTTAGACCTCGTCGGTCTCGACAGTAAGGAAATTCACAGCACCGTGAACGGCGTTGTACACTATGCAGGCTGGGAAAATTCCGCCAATCACTCGCAAGGTTTCGGACAGTACGTCTGCATCAGAAGCAACGGAGGAAATTTCTACTACTTCGGACATCTTTCTGAAATCCGTGTAAAAGCCGGTGATACGGTAAAAATTACGGACGTTATTGGTGTTGAGGGAAACACCGGATATTCTACCGGAAGTCACTGTCACTACTGTGCGAGACCGCAGTTTTCCGCCGGAAATGCGTATAATATCAGCGACGTATCGGGGATTCCTAATGCTCTGGGCGTATATGACGACGGTTACGCATCACAAACCAACTGTAAATGTCATAAATGACGGAAACACTCATATTCCTACTCACTGAAACAGTAATAACAGTCGGATTTTCTGCCTGTGTTATGCCAATGTGCTCTTGAAAGACTGTTGAAACGGTCTTCGGGAGCACTTTTTTTATTGTAAAAACAAAAAAATTAGGTTTTACCCCTTGACAAATCAAATTTTTTATGTTATGCTATTGATAACAAGATGTTATCAATGTTATCATGATGTTATCAAATGAATATTATTATGATACCCCAGTATAACACTGTTATTATATCATTAACACGTAAAGGAGTAGTAAAAATGGCAGAACAAAAACAATTAGGCATCAGAGCAGATGCTGAAACTACTGCAAAGTTCAAAGCAGTGTCAGAACAGTTCCCTAACGCTGGTGAGTGTCTGAAAGCCCTTCTGAACTCTCACGAAATCGAAAATGCAAAAGAGGTATTACCTGGACAGTCAACGAGTATTGACGACTTCAAAAGTCATCTCGACAGCATTGCAACCGCTTATATCGGTGTGCTTGATATTGTCGCTAATACGGAAAACAGAATCAGACAGGAGTTTCAGAAACAACTCGAAAGCAAAGACAATATTATTTCAGACCTACAGGAACGTATCAGGCAAGCGGAAGCTGATGCAAAAGTTTCAAAGGAGCAGGTTGTTAAGGCTACTAATGAAGCTAATTCCCGTGTGGAACAGGTTGAACTTGAAATTAATACCTTAAAGAAAGACCTTGATGATTCCCAAAAATATTCTCTTGAACTCTCGGAAACTCTGACTTCCGTTAAAAGTCAGGTAGCAGACAAACAACAGATTATTGATGCCCTGAATCAAAAGCTGACCGATACAGAAGTAATGCTCGGAAAAGCTGAATCTTCCGAAGAAAAAGCTTTAAAAGCTGTATCAGAACTGAACACCGTCAAAACTGAACTCTCGGAAACGAAAACACTTCATGAAATCGAGGTCAAGGAACTAAAACAAAAGTATGAATCAGAAGTCAAAGACCTGAAACAACAACTCTCATCACAACAGAAACAAGCAGAACAGTCTATAGAAGTCGCTAAAAGACTTGCAGAAGCTGATAAACGTGAATCTTTGGCAAACCAAAAAGAACAATACATTGCTGAACTCGATGAACTCAGACGTAAAATAAACACTCTTACAGAAGCAAATTGCAATCTTAAATTGCAAAAAAATCTGAATAATTTTTAAACAGAATAAGAAAAACCGCTGTAAATCGAACTTATATCGAAATACAACGGTTTTTTTAACTTAATGGAAGTGATAAAATTTTCTTTAATCAATAACAGTATAATCATTTACAAATATCTTATACATATCAACATCAAAGTCTTTATCGTAATGTACTCGCCGTTTGCCTCCTTGTTTGCTTTTTTTACTTTCATAAGATTCTGAAGATAATTTTTCAAGTTCTTCAGGGGAAGTATTATTAATCATTCGTAAAAGGTACGGGACGGGCTTTTGAACGGGTTCTTTCGACTTCAATAACATTTCATTATACAGGTTCTTCAAAAGCGTCCTGAGGCGTTCTGGAGTGCTTTTTGAAGATGCTGGCACTTTATCTTCAAGAATGTCACAAAGTATATTTATTTCTTCTGGTGAAAGGTCTTTTTCAAACTCTCCTGACAAATAAGGCTGTCGTTTAAATTTTGACTGTGGAAGTTCGGGCTGTTGTGATGGTACATCAGATACACTTTCGGGCTTCGGTGGCAATTGACTATCGGGTACATTATCAATCTTCTGTGGTTGCTTATAAGATTCCGGTAGTAGTTGATTGTCTATAAAGTCATGGAGTGCCAGAGGGTCTTTATAGCTTGTGTTCTTTGAGATATGGAATACTATAGTAAGCCATTTACCATGATTTCCACGTTTTCCGCATTCGTATGTATAGCATATGTCTGTATTTTCTGCTAATGCATTTTGACAGCTAGTAAGAACATATTTTTTAAAACGTTCCATTTGTGGATATTGGTCAGGGGCAATAAAAAGATATTCACGAAGTTCTGATACCTTTATTTCAAATCTGCCTGACCTTTCATGTTGCTTTAAAAGTTCGTACATACGCAACTGATTAACAGATTTAAGCCGTAAAGAGTTCCACAGTTCATAGGTAAAGTAATTCTTTTTCAGATTAAAGAGCAATGGCAATGCTTTATCATGTGCATCTATTTCAACGACCCATGAATCAGAATCATCTTTGAAAAGTTCAACTTCTTTGAAAAGCTGAAAAGAAGACAATCCCCCTCTATCATTAGGCATATGAACCACTTTACAAAGCAAGCCATTAACGGCAGTTTTAAAATACCTGATATTCATTCGTCCGATACCCATAATCTTCTGAAAATCAGATAAGAGAAAATGTACACGACGTGTAGAAACATCACGGGCATTGATTTTCGCAAGATAGATACTGAGGAATCTAAGTTCCTGCAAACTCATTTTAGTACTTCTGATTTCGTTAAGTTCATTACTTTTTTCAATAATATATGTATTTTTTAAAGCCATAAAAAGCACCTCCATTGGCATTATATCATATGTTTAGCAAAATGTCAATACTTTTTTTAAATAATCTTGTTATCTGTGCAAATGAATCTTGTTATCTGTGCAAATGAATCTTGTTAT
>CAMWUB010000028.1 GCA_947177345.1 uncultured Ruminococcus sp.
AATATTCTGTTGTTATCGGGAAATAGTACTTGACAGAAATATATTTTTTTGTTATACTGAATATAAATTATATTTCGGAGGAAAAATTTTTATGATAAATATAGCTGTTGCACAATCCGGAGGTCCGACGTGTGCTATTAATGCTTCACTGGTAGGAGTATTTCGGGAATCACTGAAAGAACCGTCTATTGATGCAATATTCGGTTCTATAAACGGCATAGAAGGTATTATTGACAATCATCTTGTTGATTTGAAATCAATGCTCCTTACTGATGATGACATTGAACTTCTCAGACAGACACCTTCAACTGTTCTTGGTTCATGTCGGTATAAGCTCCCTGACTGGCATGAAAATGAAGAAATCTATAAGAAAATAGTCTCCACTCTTAAACAACGTAATATAGGAGCGTTTTTCTATATAGGCGGTAACGATTCCATGGATACGGTAAACAAATTATCTGAATACTTCGCAACAATTGACCTCGACGTGAAAGTAATCGGAATACCTAAAACTATAGATAATGATTTATGCATAACTGACCATACCCCCGGTTTCGGTTCGGCGGCGAAGTATGTCGCTACCACACTCCACGAGATAACAAGAGATAGCACTGTTTACAGTATGCCGTCCGTGACTATTGTCGAGATAATGGGCAGAAATGCCGGTTGGCTTACCGCTTCAACGGCGGTACTTCACGCTATGGGCGAGACTTCACCGCACCTTATCTATGTTCCGGAAGCTGACTTTTCACTTGAAAATTTCCTCCGTGATGTCCGTCAAGAGATGTCAAAACATAAGGCTGTAATCGTTGCCATATCTGAGGGGATAGAAGTTCCGGAAGGTGTGCAGTCCGGAGTAATTGATAACTTCGGACACAAGTATCTTTCCGGAATAGGTAAGTATCTTGAAGATATTGTCCGTAATGAAATCGGTTGTAAAGTGCGTTCCGTGGAACTGAACGTAATGCAGAGATGTTCTTCACACCTTGCCTCAAAGACAGACATAGACGAGGCGGAAAGTATCGGTTCTGCCGGTGTAAGATGTGCTTTAAGCGGTCAGACAGGTAAAGTTATGGTTTTCCGGCGTATTTCCGATATGCCGTATACTATCGTAATCGAAACCGCTGACGCTTTCAAGATAGCCAATAATGTCAAAAATCTGCCAGAAGAGTATATAAATTCTACAGGAAATAATATCCTTGATTCTGCTATACCGTATTTTATGCCGTTGATTCAGGGTGAACTTAACCCTATTATGTCTCAGGGAGTGCCTAAACATTTTGCAATACATGAATCAGTACTTAAATAATCAGGAAAAACTATGGCTTCGGTACTATATAGGCGACGTTTCCGGCACTGACCCTTTCTGGAGTGAACCGAAAGCCTACCTTGTGCTGAACTCTCTTCTGTATGACAGCATTGAAACTGAAATTTCACGTACAAAAGAGGGAAAATTTCTTAATCCGGCGATACTTGACGACGTGGACAGGCTTCTTGACTTCTATGACAATATGTTTTCAGCATTCCGGAAATGCCATACAGAAAATGGCATTATTACGTACCGTGTGGAGCGTTACGCTGATTTTATGCCCATACTCAACGGAAAACATACAGTTTCATTCACATCGACTTCAACAGGTGGTTTTCTTGATGCCTACCGTGACCGCAAGGGAATTACTCTGGTTAAATTTTCTATTCCTGAAAATGTTTCCTGTATAGACGTTGCGGAAGTTCTTGACTTCTATGCAAAACCTGAAGAAAAAGAAGTTTTATTACCGCCGTTCATTTCACTTAGTCTGACGGAAATTCCCATGACGGAAAATGAATTGTCCATAACCGATTCTGACGGAAAAAGTCCGGTAAATTCGTATAACGCCGTATGCAGTGCGTTGAATACAAGGGAACGTACCGGAAATATTTCCCATGACGGAGCAGGAGCAGGCAGGCGTATATATAAAGCACTGAATAACGGTTTAACTCCGAAAGAAAACGATATTGAAATATATACTTATTGGAAAAGAAATTTACAGGCGATATACAAAAACTGCTGTACCTGAAGTACAGCAGTTGTTTTTTTATTCTGATAAATCTTCAATGATTTTGTCAAGTATGGGGAAATCCCTGTCAAAAGTTTCTTTCATGTCATCTTCGTCGGCGTAAAGAAGATTACGAGGTTTTCGTATACCTATGTATAAATCGTTAGTTATTTCCGAGGGGTCAACGCCGATACGCTCCGCAAAATCAGTATTTTTCAGGAAAAATCCGTAAGACCTCACCTGTATATTATCGGGATATATTTCCGACAAGTCAACAAGTGTATTCTGTGGGTCAAGTACGGAGCTCACATTTGAACCACCTACAATTATTACAGCATCAGCAGACTGCATTTCTGTCGTAAATTTGGTTTCGTTGCCGTTCTGATAGTTCAGATATGAGTTATCGGAGTACGGAATATAATAAGTAGATACTTTTATTTCACCGTTACCGTTGTAATCCTCAATGAAATTTTCAAGATATTCTTCAAATCCGGCGGAAGTTCCGATAGCATTGTTATCGCATAAGACAAGTACGATCATATCCGGATTTGGACGTGTAACGAGTGTATACGTCAGATAGACGGCAAGTACTACAAAGAATATCGCAAGAAAAAGCCACCACTTGTTATGATAAAAGAAATTGATTATTTTTTTCCATGGAGACAGCTTTATTTCTTCGGGGTGTTCTTCACGGATAGTTTCGCTTTCAGTGATTACTCCCTGTTTCAGCCGGATAAGTTCAAGACGTTCCGCCTGAATTTTCCTGTCATATTCTTCTTGTTTCTTACGTTTCCGAAGTTCAATCTGACGGAGCATTTCTTTTTCCTGTTGTTCACGCATTTCCTTAGCCGTCTGGAAAACGCTTTTATTTACGTCAATTTTTTTGTCGTCGTTTTCAACGGAATTTTCTTTGTTTTTATCTTTTTTCATAGTTACCTCTTTTTATGACGTTCTAAATAGTCTTTAGTTTCCTTGGCGACCACACCGGATAGTCCAATCAATGCGACTATGTTCGGGAGTGCCATGAGACCGTTGAAAATATCAGCGATATTCCATACAGCTTCCACAGTAAGATAAGGACCTGCAAAGACTGCTGTTATATATATCCATCTGTATATATTTATTGTGGACTTCTTTGAACCTATAAGATATGAGAGACACCTTTCCGAATAGTAATTCCAGCCTAAAATAGTCGTGAACGCAAAGAATGTAAGGCACAGCATAAGCAGTAATGACGATACTTTTTCAGGGAATGGAAGTCCATACTTGAAAGCGTCTGTAGTTATCGCAACACCTTCGAGCCCCTCTTTTTTATGACTGCCTGCCATTACGATAGCTAAACCGGTCATAGTACATACAATTATAGTATCTATAAATGTACCTGTCATGGTGACAAGTCCCTGACGTACCGGTTCTTTAGTACGTGCAGCAGCGGCGGCGATAGGGGCTGAACCTAAACCGGCTTCATTGGAAAATATTCCTCGTGCGATTCCTTTCTGCATGGACAGCATTACAAGTGATATTCCGGTAACACCACCTACTACAGAACGGATTCCGAATGCACTCTGTATTATTTCCGCAATAGCTGACGGTATTTCCGTAATATGTCCGAAAATTATTATCAGACAGCTTGATATGTATATTACTATCATAACTGGTACGACTATTTCAGATACTGTTGCGATACGTTTTATACCGCCTATTACTATCAGTGCTACGAGTACCGTTATAACAAATCCGGATATTATAGTTGCGTAAGTATAAGTATTTCCTAAAATATTTACGGTATTTTCAGCATTCGGGTCAAAGAAACCGTTTATCGCAGAAGTGATACCGTTAATCTGCGTGATAGTTCCGATACCCATTATACCCGCAAGCAGTCCGAAAAGTGCGAAAAGTTTACCTAACCATTTCCATTTCTTACCTAAACCGTTTTCTATATAGTAAAAAGGTCCGCCAATTATAGCCCCCTGCTTGTCGGTGGTTCTGTATTTAACCGCAAGAAGTCCCTCAGAATATTTTGTAGCCATTCCGAAAAATGCAGCTATTTCCATCCAGAATAAAGCACCTGCTCCGCCTATACTCATAGCGGTTGCGACACCGACTATATTTCCAGTACCTATCGTAGCGGATAAAGCCGTACACAATGCCGCAAAACTCGATACCTCACCGCTTGCGTTTTCCTCGTCGGTGAACATGAATTTTAAAGCAGTTCCTAACTTCCGAACCTGTATGAATCCTACACGGACAGTCAGCATTATTCCGCAACCTATTATCAGTACTATAAGAGGTACACCCCATACAAAATCGTCTATACTTTTAACAATACTATTGAATGTTTCCAAAAAAATCACTCCTTTTCAATAAAAAAGACGGCAGAAATAATTTTACCGTCTTTCTATCATTTTTATTCGTCTTCTTTGACAGGTCTTCCGCTGTTAGCCGGAATCGGTTTCATAGTAGGGAAAAGAAGTACATCTCTTATAGATGCACTGTCAGTAAGCAACATAACAAGTCTGTCGAGACCAAAACCAAGCCCACCAGTTGGTGGCAGACCGTATTCAAGTGCAGTAACAAAATCCTCGTCGACTTCAGCATTTGTTCCCTGAGCCTTTTTAGCTTCAACCTGTTTAACAAAACGTTCTTTCTGGTCGATAGGGTCATTGAGTTCTGAGAATGCGTTACCCATTTCACGACAGTAAATAAAATATTCAAATCTTTCTGTGAATGCTGGGTCTGTAGGTTTTCTTTTTGCGAGTGGTGAATTTTCTACCGGATAATCATAAATAATAGTTGGCTGAATCAGCTTGTCTTCAACGAATGTATCAAAGAATGCAATTAAAACGTGTCCTTTAGTAGCGTTTTCGCCCTCGTCGACTATAACACCCTTTTCCTTGGCACAGGCACGTGCGGATTCGTCATCTGACCAGTCGTTGTAATCTACACCGGCGTATTTCTTTACAGCCTCAACCATAGTGAGACGTTCCCATTTTTTGCCTAAGTCGATTTCAACACCCTGATATGTTATCTTAGATGTACCGCATACATTTTCGGCGATAGTACGGTACATATTTTCGATTAAGTCCATCATGCCGATGTAGTCTGTATAAGCCTGATACATTTCAACAGATGTGAACTCCGGATTATGTGATGTGTCCATACCTTCGTTACGGAAAATACGTCCTACTTCATAGACCTTTTCAAAACCACCGACGATAAGACGCTTTAAATAAAGTTCCGTTTCAATTCTCAGATACATGGGAATATCAAGTGTATTATGATGTGTTATAAACGGTCTCGCAGATGCACCTATTTCAAGGGTATGGAGTACCGGTGTATCGACTTCTAAATAGCCGAGATTATCGAGATAGTTACGTACTTCACGGAGTATCTGACTTCTTTTCACGAAAGTATCTTTAACATCAGGATTTACAATCAAATCGACGTAACGCTGTCTGTATCTCATGTCTTGGTCTTTGAGACCGTGCCACTTTTCAGGAAGTGGGAGCAGGGATTTTGAAAGAAGTGTTACCTTATGTGCGTGTATGGAAATTTCACCTGTACGTGTACGGAAAACAAAGCCCTCAACGCCTATGATATCGCCAATATCCCACTTTTTAAACTCTTTAAATTCTTCCTTGCCTATGTCGTTCTGACGTACATATACCTGTATTCTGTCCGAACCGTCACGAATATCGATAAAATTAGCTTTACCCATATTACGCCAACTCATTATACGTCCGGCAAGACGGAAGTCAACGGATTTTATTTCTTCGAGACCGGCTTTCAGTTTTTCCTCATCGCCGTCTGCTTCGCTGATAATACGTGCTTCGTCCTTCTCGAATTTAGCTTTTAATTCGCCTGCTTTAATGGTAACGTCGTATTTTGTTATGGTGTAAGGGTCGGCGTTGTTACTCTTGAGTTCAGCGAGTTTTTCAAGCCTTACTTTTTTCTGTTCAGTATCTGTCGACTGTACAGACTGAATATTTTCACTCATTGGTATAGTCCTTTCTGTGATTGATTATTTAGAGATTTCTATAACCTCGAAACGTAATTCACCGGCTGGTGCTTCTACTACAAATACATCACCGACTTTTTTCTTCATAGCAGCCTTGCCTATCGGTGATTCGTCGGAAATTTTACCCTCACGTACATTAGCGTGATTAGTTCCTACGATAGTGAATGTTTCTGTTTTGCCGGTATCGAGACGTTTTATTGTAATTTTTGAACTCATACCCACTTCATCGGTGGAAGCGTTCTCAATGATTTCCGCATTGTCAATAGTATACTGAAGTTCAGCAATCTGAGCTTCCAGAATAGCCTGTTCATTTTTTGCCTCATCGTATTCGGCATTTTCGGAAAGGTCGCCGTATGAACGTGCCACTTTAAGTCTTTCGGCAACTTCCTTACGTTTATTTATTTTGAGGTCGTCAAGCTCTGCAACAAGTTTGTTATAGCTTTCACGGGACATTTTTTTAACAGCCATGATAAAAAACCGCTCCTTTTTATGATAATATCCGGTAATAATCCGGTAACTTATATTATAATATATAATTTCCGGCTTGTCAAGGAATTTTTGACAGATTCTTGTAAAAACAGTTTTTTAATACCGGAGTATGTACCATTTTTTTCTTGACTGTATAAATTTTCTGTGATATAATAAGATAAAGTATGGAAATTCAAAATGACCGTAACGGAAACTGAATCTGAAATAACTGAAGAAGTAGCTGTTTCGGATTAAAGAAAAGAGGAGATAAATTTTGGCTAATCAGAAAATAAGAAATTTTTGTATAATCGCACATATTGACCACGGAAAATCCACACTTGCTGACCGTATTCTTGAAAAAACTGAAACTGTTGCGGTACGTGATATGGAAGACCAGTTACTTGATAACATGGACATTGAACGTGAAAGAGGTATCACTATAAAAGCCCGTGCGGTACGTCTTAAGTACACCGCAAAGGACGGCGAGGAATATATATTCAACCTGATTGATACCCCCGGACACGTCGATTTCAATTATGAGGTATCACGTTCACTTGTGGCGTGTGAGGGTGCTATACTTGTTGTAGATGCCTCACAGGGCATAGAGGCTCAGACCCTCGCAAATACCTATCTTGCAATTGAAAACGATTTGGAAGTAGTGCCGGTAGTTAATAAAATTGATTTGCCGTCAGCAGACCCTGAAAGAGTATGCAACGAAGTCGAGAACGTAATAGGTATACCGGCTATGGACGCACCAAGAATTTCCGCAAAAATGGGTATCAATATAGACGAAGTCCTTGAAAGGATTGTAACTGATATACCTGCTCCGTCGGGAGATACTGAAAAGCCTCTTAAAGCTCTTATTTTTGACAGTTATTACGATTCATACAAGGGAGTTATAATATACGTCCGCATAAAAGAGG
The DNA here is from genome assembly GCA_947177345.1 of uncultured Ruminococcus sp. Taxonomy (GTDB): domain Bacteria; phylum Bacillota; class Clostridia; order Oscillospirales; family Ruminococcaceae; genus Ruminococcus. The sequence goes on from CAMWUB010000028.1 coordinate 7,446, forward strand.
GCAGAGTTAAAACAGGCGATAATATACGTCTTATGGCGACAGGTGCGGTGTTCACAGTAGTAGAAGCCGGATTCATGGACGCTGATAAACTCGTTAATAACGGCAGTCTCGAAGCCGGTGAAGTAGGTTATATATCGGCATCTATAAAAAGCATAGGCGATACACAGGTAGGCGATACGGTCACAAATAACGATAATCCCTGTGATGAGGCTTTAGAGGGTTATAGGAAAGTAAATCCTATGGTATTTTCGGGAATATATCCGGCAGACGGTGCAAAATACGGCGATTTACGTGATGCACTCGAAAAATTACAACTTAATGATGCATCACTTTCATTTGAACCAGAAACTTCTATAGCTCTCGGATTTGGTTTCCGGTGCGGATTCCTCGGACTTCTCCATATGGAAATAATTCAGGAAAGACTTGAAAGAGAATATAATTTAGACCTCATAACTACTGCACCGTCTGTTATATATAAAGTAACTCTCACAAGCGGTGAGGTGCAATATATAGACAATCCGACAAACTATCCAGACCCTGCTCTGATTCAGACGGCAGAAGAACCTATGGTTAAGGCGGATATACTTACACCGTCGGAATTTGTCGGAAATATTATGGAACTCTGTCAGGACAGGCGAGGAATTTTCAAAGATATGCAGTATCTTGACGATACAAGGGTAAATCTCCATTATGAGTTACCGTTAAATGAAATAGTATACGATTTCTTTGATGTACTGAAATCACGTACAAGAGGTTACGCCTCATTTGATTACGAGATGTTAGGCTATGTACCGTCAAAACTTGTCAAGCTGGATATACTTCTGAACGGCGATATAGTAGATGCTTTATCATTCATAATCCATGCGGATAAGGCATATGGCAGGGCAAGGAAAATTGCTGAAAAACTCAAGGAAAACATACCTCGTCAGCTTTTTGAAGTACCCATACAGGCGGCGATAGGCGGAAAAGTAATCGCTCGTGAAACAGTAAAAGCCATGCGTAAGGACGTACTCGCCAAATGTTACGGCGGTGACATTACCCGAAAGAAGAAACTTCTCGAAAAGCAGAAAGAGGGTAAAAAACGTATGCGACAGTTAGGAACGGTAGAAGTTCCGCAGGAAGCATTCATGAGTGTACTGAAACTTGATTCATGAGGAATATATTATGCCTTATATAATGACAGTTTCAGGTATACTTCTTATAACCGGTGGACTTGTAATTTGCAGGAGAAGCCATATGCGTACCAAACAGAAAAGGCGTAAACTTGCGGAAAAGTCCGTCGTTAAACAGAAGAAAGGATAAAAAAATTTATGAGTATCTACACTTGCCCACATTGTGGGGAAAAAACATTCAATCCGATTACCAAGGCACTGGCTGGACAAATGAACTCCAAAGGGCGACGCTGTCCGAACTGCAATACACGTTGCGTAAACGGCAAGGGTGCGACAGTATTCAATGCTTTATACTGTCTTTTAGCGTTTGTCGGGGTAGTATATACGTATCTGCACTATGAAAAGTTCGCCGTAGGTGACCTGAATTACGAAGCGTTTGTAGTTGCAGGGCTTATCCTGTCGATATTCTTAGTGCCACGTATTGTAAATGCGTTCTGTTTCAAGATGACCGAGGCTATCAGGCTTGACTACTAAAGACACCGGAATATATATTCACATACCATTCTGTGCAAAAAAGTGTGCCTATTGCGATTTTTATTCCGAACCCTACCGGAAAAATACCGTTGAAGATTACGTAAATGCGGTAATAAGGAACGTTAAAGCATATTCCGATAAATCCTGCGTGGCAGATACCGTATACTTCGGCGGTGGTACTCCGTCACTGCTTAGTCCGGAGCAGGTGGGAAAAATACTCCGTGAAATCAGTGACAGTTTCATTTTACCGGATAACGCTGAAATAACTCTTGAAACCAATCCGAATACAGTCGATTTCAGAAAACTTTCCGCCTACCGTGGAGCCGGTATCAACCGTATTTCAATAGGTGTACAGTCCATGATTGATACGGAACTAAGATTCCTGAGCCGGAAACATACCGCCGAAAGAGCAGAAAAAGCCGTCACAGATGCTTATAACGCTGGGTTTGAGAATATTTCCTGTGATGTCATGATAGCACTTCCGGAACAGTCACCGGAAAGCCTGACATATACGCTTGAAAAAATAACCGCTCTGCCGGTCAGACACATTTCCGGCTATATCCTTAAAATCGAACACGGCACACCTTTTGATACAGAAAGTATAAAGAATATTATCCCAGACGACGACACAACAGCCGATTTATATATTAAAATGGTTGATTTCCTGAAAAAAAAGGGCTTTTTACAGTACGAGGTCTCAAATTTTGCCGTCAGTGGATTTGAAAGCCGTCATAACTGCCGGTACTGGAAATGCCTTGACTATATCGGAATAGGAGCGTCGGCACACTCTTGCCATAAGGGCAAGCGTTTCCGTGTGGAAAGAGATTTACAGGAATTTATTGAAAATCCGGTGCAGAAAACAATCATAACAGACGATAACCCCTGCGGTTTCGAGGAGTACGCCATGTTACGCCTGAGACTTTCGGAGGGGCTGAACGTCAATGACTTTCCGGAACACAAAAGCGGTTTACTTAAAAAAATTCCCGAACTTGTAAAGTCGGGATATATAAATTATGACGGAGAATATATTTCACTCACTCCGGAGGGCTTTTTAGTTTCAAATTCCGTTATTGAGTATCTTGTTTTCTGATTATTCAAGAAGTTCCTGTCGCATCTGTAACAGGAGCTTCTTTTCACGCCTTGAAACCTGAACCTGTGTCATTCCGAGAATTTCAGCAGTTTTCGATTGTGTAAGATTTTTAAAGTATCTTAATTCAAGAAGTATACGGTCTTTAGGGTCTAAACGTGCCATAATCTGACGGAGTGCCAGTAAATCGACTATGGCTTCATCAGGTGATTCTGACGGAATATCAATCTGACCTTCGTCGTCGTCGGAAGCGGTAAGCGATAACAACGGCTGACTTACACATAAAGCCTCAGAGACATTTTCTTCCGGTTCTCCGGATATGGCGGAAAGTTCACTTATAGTAGGTTCTCTGCCCTCACTGTGCCGGAAGTTCTCGCAAATCCGCTGTAGTTTCATGGAAAGTTCTTTCAGACTTCTGCTTACTTTTATAGTACCACCGTCACGGAAAAGCCTTTTTATTTCGCCGAGTATGACCGGTACAGCATAAGTAGAAAATTTTACACCTCTTTCGGTATCGAAAGCCTTTACAGCCTTAAGAAGTCCGATACAACCGGCGGAATATAATTCCTCGTAGTCTATGCCACGTCCCCTGAACTTATTGGCACACAGGTGAACAAGTCCTAAATTTTCTTCTGCGAGTGGTTTTTTAACAGTTTCCATGTACAGCAAGCCTCTTACGCATAACGACTGTAGTTCCGTGACCGACTTCGCTTTTTACGGTCAGTGTATCCATGAACGATTCCATAACAGAAAAACCAAGTCCGGAACGTTCTTCTTCAGGTGCGGTTGTGAAAAGCGGTTGCATAGCCTTTTTAACATCAGGGATTCCGCAACCTTTATCACGTATTTTTATGTATATATTACGCTCAGGGAGCAGGCGGACTGTTATTTCAATAATGCCCTTTGAGTGTCTGTAACCGTGTACTATAGCATTTGTAACGGCTTCTGAAACTGCTGTCCGTATATCAGAGAGTTCTTCTACAGTGGGGTCTGTCTGTGTCAGAAACGACGATACAACAGCCCGTGCGGTACTTTCGTTCACCGAAAGGGACGGTATTGTAAATTTTATTTCATTAAGTATTTCCATTATTTTTTCAACTCCAATCATGTTATTTTTACGATTCTTTCCATACCGGCGAGTTTCATTACACGTCGTATATATGGTTTCGGG
>CAMWUB010000029.1 GCA_947177345.1 uncultured Ruminococcus sp.
GCAAACGACATAACATTCACAGTAGAAAACGGCGTAATAACCGTAAGAAACGGTTTAGAACTCAGCAGACCAATAAGTCGTATCACAATGATTGATATAGAAGAAGAAACAACTACATCTTCTGCTACAACAGTTGTAACTACTACTAAAGTTACAACAACTGAGGCTACAACAACAGAAGTTACAACAACAGAAGCTACAACAACAGAAGTTACAACGACTAAAGTTACAACAACAGAAGCTACAACAACAGAAACTACAACCACGACAACAAGAACTACAACAACAGAAACTACTACCGAAACAACAACCACGACAACAAGAACTACAACAACAGAAACTACTACCGAGACAACAACTACAACAACAGAAACTACTACTGAGACAACAACCACGACAACAAGAACTACAACGACAGAGACTACTACAGAAACAACAACCACAACAACGGAAACTACAACAGAAGATACCACGACAGAATCTACTACTACCGAAACAACAAGAATTACAACAACAAAAACTACTGAAATGCCTATAACTGTTTCCAGAACACGTTCAACAACTTCAACAACAGAGGCAACCACAACAGAGACAACAACTACTGAAACAACCACAACAGAAACTACAACTACTACAGAAACTACAACAACAACTACTACTACAGAAACTACAACGACTACTACAACAACAGAAACTATAACTACCACCACTACAACACATATTATAAAAATAAGCAAACAGGACGTATGGGGTAAAGAAGTTACTGGTGCAAGACTTACACTTAAGTCAGAGGACGGAACAGTTAAATTCACAAGAGAAAATCACCCAAGTATCGGAACAGGTGAAGAATCTGATGAAATTACATGGATTTCCGGCATAAGACCTACAACAATAACAAATCTTCCGGATGGCAAGTACATTCTCGAAGAGACAGAAGTTCCGCATGGTTACAAGAAAGCTCAGAATGTCACATTTGAAATCAGAAACGGCAAATTAATCGGCACAGGCGAAACAGTCGTAATGGTTGACGAGACAGAATTAGAATTAAGTAAACAGTCGATAATTTCTACAAAAGAACTTCCGGGAGCAGTAATCGAAATAACAGCAGTTGACGAAAATGGAAAGACTGTTGAATTTGATGCAAATGTCAAGTCTGAAAATGGTAACATTGTAGTAACTGACAATAAAATCACATGGACTTCTGGCGAAGAAGCTACAAAAATCAACAATTTACCTGATGGCAAGTATACAATGACAGAAATTACATCACCTGACGGCTATACAGTAAAGAAAGAATCTGTTGAATTTGAAATCAAGGACGGCAAACTTGTAAATAATAGTGAAAACAAGGTTGTAATGAAAGATGAAGATGCAGTTCTTTCAATCAGCAAAAAACACCTCGGTGGTGAAGAACTTGCAGGTGCAACTCTCACACTTACAGGTAAATCTGACGGAAAAGACATAATTTTCGACATAACAAAGGTTGAAATCGGCGGAAATGCTGAACTTATCAGCAAGGAAAATTCAACAACACTCCAGTGGATTTCAGGCAATGCACCAACAAAAATCACAAATATCCCTGACGGTAACTATATACTTCACGAAGTTGCAGCACCAGACGGATATTTAGTAGCAACAAATATAGCATTCACAGTTGAAAACGGCGTTGTAATAAAAGTAAACGGCAGACAACTCAATGAATCTACAGACATCATCACAATGATTGACGAAGCTAAAGCTACAACTACAACGACTACCACAACAACAACAACTACTACTACCGAAACCACAACGACAACAACTACTACAGAAACTACTACCACAACAACTACAACTACTACAACCACCACCACTACTACAACTACCACAACAACAACGACTACAACTACAACTACCACGACCACAACAACTACTACAACTACTACAGAAGAAATAACAACTACAACAACTACAGGTGAGTTGGATTGGTGGGAAGGCTCAAGAACAAGAACTACTACAAATGGTTCTGTATTACCTGGCACAGGAAATAATACTACAACTACTACTGTAACTACAGGAGAAGATACAACGACAACTACTACAGAAGAAACCACAACAACTACCACCACGACAACAACTACCACCACAACTACTACTACTACAACCACTACTACTACTACAACCACAACTACAACCACGACTACCACCACCACAACAACTACCACCACAACAACTACCACCACAACAACTACTACCACGACGACGACTACCACAACCACCACGACAACGACTACAACTACAATATTAACAAGTATCAGTGCCGGTGCTGAAACTACCACTACAACTACAACTGAAGAAACTACTACTGAAACTACTACAGAAGAAACCACAACTACAGAAGAAGAAACTTCAACAGAAACCACAACTACAACAACAGGTACTGAAACAACAACCACTACAACAGGTTCTGAAACTACAACGACTACTACGAATACATCAGGAACAACGACATCAAGAACAACTACAGCAAGAACAACTACAACTGCAAGAACCACAGCAAGAACGACTACTACTACAAAGAGTAACAGGTCAGCACCTCAGACAGGTGTAAAGGATATGAGTATGGTAATACTGCTCATGACACTTGCAACAGGTACAGCAATTGTAACACGTTCAAGAAAAGATGACGACAAGTAATTAAAATTAATCCCTCTCACTTCGGTGAGGGGGATTTTTTTGTAAAATATTCATAAAACAGGTTGAAATCCGGTAAAAAATGTGATATAATTATAACACTATAATTTGTATACAAGGGGGAAAATATTGAATGAATATCGAGGTAACAAGAATAAACGACGGAATAAGAATTAATCCTGAAAAATATGTCAGTCTTGCTAACGAAGATTATATTTACAGGCTCAGAAAAATAGTCAATGATATTATACTTCACCAGAAAGAACGTCCGGTAATAGTACTTTCAGGACCGTCAGGGTCAGGAAAGACTACAACAGCACTTACAATCGGAAAACTTCTGACAGAAGCCGGACATTGTACGCATACAATTTCAATGGATAATTATTTCTGTTCGCTGACGGACGAGGAAAAAGAACTTTCAACTCTCGGCTTAATAGATTTGGAATCACCTTCGAGAGTGGACAATAAATTACTTAACGAACATATCGAGATGCTTGAAAATGGTATGGCTATAGAAATTCCGGAATATAATTTCGGAACTTCCAGACGTGAAGCGAAAGGAAAACCATTCAGACGGAATCACGGTGAACTTGTAATATTTGAGGGAATACACGCACTGAATCCTGAAGTAATAACTGTACCAGACGAAAAAATCTGTAAAATTTACGTCAGTGTACGGACACGTGTGACGTGTGGTGATATAATACTGCATCCGTCGAAAATACGCCTTATGCGACGTATGATACGTGACAGAAATTTCAGAGAACGTACGCTTCGTGATACAATGAATATGTTTGAAAGTGTGGAACAGGGTGAGAATAAATATATAATGCCGTTCAAATACCGTTCGGATTATGATGTTGATACATTTTTACCGTATGAACTCAGCTTGTATCGAGATACTCTTCTTTATAGTCTGCATGAAATGAACGATGTTCCGAAACTCGCCGATATAACAGAAGTTATGGAAAATCTTCTTCCTATAGCAGAAACAGCAGTCCCACCGGATTCAATGGTAAGGGAGTTTATAGGAAATGGTGAATTTAATTAAAATAAGGCTTTCACGTCCTCGATAGTCAGCGTAGGTTGTAAAGCGAGATTAATTCCGTATGCGATTAGTTGTGCGGAACGTTCAATAAGCCTGTCAATTTCACGGGAAGTAACCATCATATCGGGGAAGTTATCCGGTTCACGACCAGTTGCATTTCTTATTATGGTGTGGGTATCAATTACTGTCGGAACGCCTATAGCAATAACCGGAATACCGATAATTTTTTCAGAAAGTTCTTTCCGAGTATTTGCGACACCGCTTCCGGGAGATATACCGGAATCTGAAATCTGTATAGTAGTTCCGAGACGGTTTACATCTGAACAGGCGAGAGCATCAACTGCAATAATTCCTGCTGGTTTTATCTGACGGCATATCGCCTGAATTATTTCAGCGGATTCTATGCCGGTTTGTCCGAGAACTCCACCGGCAAAAGTGCTTACACGTCTTAGAGATTTAAGAAAATTATCAGAATCATTTTCGAGTTCATTTTCAAGATGACGTGTAGCAAGAATTTTTGCTGAAACCATAGCCCCCAGAGCGTCAGGTGTTATATCTCTGTTTCCGAGACCTACAACAAGTATATCACCTTCGGGAATAAAATTTTTTATTTCTGCTGAAAGTTCCGTAATCATTTTTTCGTAATCGTCCGAAAAGACAGCTAAATCATTACCTTCAAGAGTAACATAACGTCCTTTAGACTTTCCAAGAGTATCAATATAACTGTCATCATCAAGAATAATTTCAGTTACGGAAAAAATTCCCTTGCGATTGTTTATGTGTACGTTTCCGGCAGAGTTTTCCGGAAATCTTTCAATAGCGAGGTCAGTACGATTATTCATAAAAAAATCCTTTCTGTTGTGCAAAATGCTCTAAATTTTCTGAAAAATTTTGTAATATTATTTCAGTTTTGCCTATTGCAAAATCGGTAAAAAGATGCTATAATAATAAATGTCTCAGTATGATGGGTGTGCGTTGCACCTGTCGGAGTACGTGTTTGTAATACGTGCTTATTATCTGTAATATGCGGATATTTATTCAGTCCGTCAAGGAGGTGTAACGAAATGCCAAACATTAAATCTGCTAAGAAGAGAGTCAAGGTTAATGCAACCAAGGCTGCCGCTAATAAAGCAAGAAAGTCAAATCTTAAGACTATCCTTAAAAAAGCTGATGATGCTGAATCAATCAAGGTAGCTATCAAGAGAGTTGACCAGGCTTGTGCAAAAGGTCTCATGCACAAGAACAAGGCTGCAAGAAAGAAGTCACAGCTTGCTAAGAAACTCAATACTATAGCATAATCTTTAACGATAAAAAATGAAATCCCTGTTGACAACTCACGGTCAGCAGGGATTTTTTTAATTATTCAGTTTCAACGGATTCTTCAGAAATGGATTCCGTAATATCTTCGGAAATATTTTCTGTAGTAATTTCCGGTTCAGGTTCCTGATTCTTGTATACAGTTACAATGAAACCGTTAACATTAGTGCCGAAAACTTCAAATTTCTGTCCGGTGGGTACGGGAATAGTAGTAGTTTCAGAATCGTCGTCTGAGAGGACAAAATAAATTTCATATTCATTGCCGAGGTCATCGGAAAATTCAAGATGTTTTTGAGCCTGATAGTAATATTGAGTTATTACCATATTTATATATTCTTCAAGACATAAATCATTTTTTGTCATGTAGTAGGCGTGCGGAACGCCGACATATCTGAAGTGCCATGGTTCGTACTGAATTTTGGTAATCTGTTCTTTACCTTCGGGGTATCGTATCACGAAACCATATTTATAACAGTTATCGGTAAACCATGAGTATTCACCCTCACCCTGATAGTCATAATCGGGATATGTTGTGAAATCGAATGCCAGACCTGTTTCATGTTCGCTGTAACCGGCTTTAGCTACTCTTGTTGATTCTTCCGCACCTGTTTCAAGTAAATCATCATCATAAAGTTTCTGCTGAAATTCAGTAGAACGATAACCACCATAAATAAGTATATTTGATAACCCTGTAGCATCATAGAAATCAAAAATCATACTTGCCATAGGTTCATAGACCTTATCGACGATAAGCATTTTATCTGATTCGTCAGGGTCGACGGCACTGAAAAGAGTACGCCCCTCTTCCTGATTGCGTTCCGTTATGCTGACAAGATTTTCATTACCGCCTAAATATTTGTAATTATCATTTACAAGAATCAAATCGCCGTAAAATTTATCTTTGGTCGGGACGTTATAAGTTTCGTATATAACCTTGTCGGGTTCGGGTTCTGTAGGTGCTTGTGTAGCCGGTTCGGGTTCTGCGTAATACTGTGAATGTCCCACTGTTTCGGAACGGTCAGTAACACCTTTGATAAGATATCCGCCTGCTCCTATTATTGATATACTCAGAAGTATTTCAAATAAAGTTTTAGTTCTGCGGATGCTTTTTTCTCTGTTAACCTGTTTTTTAGACATATCAAACTCCAATCTGCCATATTAATACGTGGCGGTGTCCGGTATAAAACCGGCGAATAATTTTCTTATGTTCCGGAATTGTTTTTATTTATATTATATCATACTTGGAAACAAAAAAACAGACTTTATTGTATATATTTGTAAAAATGCTGTATTTTCGGACTGATAACCGCTGTAAATTGTAGTTTCTTACAAAAAGAAATATTTGCTTTTAATTGAATATATTATTTTATAATTTCAGAAAAAACTATTGAAATAAATTTCTGTAAATGTTATAATAAAAGAAGATATTGTATCAGGGAGGAATTTTTTATGGATTGTCCTGTATGCAGAATGTATAATACTTCCGGAACAAAGTATTGTATAAATTGCGGGCAAAATCTCGAAGACCTTCCGGAATTTAGTTACGGAAAGGTTGATAAAGGATTTTATCATACAGAAGAGGAATACACATCAGGAAACAGTGATTTTGAAATATCAGAAAATACTTTTACTATAAATGATAGACAATCACAATATGTTTCAGAAGATTTGTTTATTTCCGGTGAAGTAAATAATAATGATGATTTTTATTTCAGCGGAACAAAAGAAAATAATACACCGGTAGAAGAATTTGATTTCAGTGGAACGACAGAAAATAATGTTACAACAGAAGAAATAAGTTTTGAAACGGAAACTACAGAAAGTGGTGAAGAGATTCTGACATCACAACCATATGCGGAATATGTAAATAATTCTGTACCGTTGCAGGCTCAGCCGTATAACGATATGTATAGTGGCATACCACCGCAGATAATCGGATATGACCAGAACGGATTACCAATATATCAGCAGTCACAGTTTATAGGTTATGACCATAATGGCATACCTATATATAGTCAGCCGATAAATCAGCAGTCACAGTTTATAGGTTACGACCATAACGGCATACCTGTATATAGTCAACCGATACCGTTTCCGCAATCGCAGTATATGCGTTTTCCGCAACAATCGGTATACCAGCCGGAAAAACAGTCTGAAACAGACGAAAACACGGAAAAGTTCCGTGATTTTATCGGAGATGTCAACAGTAAATCTTCAGAACAGAAAGAAGAAAATTTTTTCGGGAAAACTTCTGAAATGGGTGATGTCGCATTGCCTGACCTCGATATAAGCGGAATAAAAAAACGTGAAAAACGTAAGAAACTCTATATGACGGACGTTGAAGTAGATGATGCCGACAAACTCGTACCTAATAATGCGAGTAAATTCAATCAGAAATATATGCGACAGGCTTCGGATAACGGTTCAGCGGATTTAGGTGAAAAAAAGGAATCCGGTAAAAGCGTTAAAATGAGTGAGACGAAAAATGTAGATTCACAACAACTTAATCCTAAATTACAGTATAAAAGCTGTACACGAATGGGTGACGCTTTAAATCAGCAGACTGACAACTTCAACACACAGACGCTTAAAAAACGTAAAGTCACTATGGCGGAAGCTGACCACGCCGTCGAGGCAATGCCGAAAAAGAAAAAATATGTCGATGAGCTTGATTTGATAGAACTTCCGGATTATATGAAGGCTCGCAAGAAACAGAAGAAAAATAATCCGGAATTTCCAGGTATGTCGGAATTGTAACGGATTTTTATAATATTCTCGGAAATGAAGGTATTTCACCGTCTTTAAGTGTGACTATCATATGTTGCAGTTCCATAAGTCTGGCGTAACTTTCGTCGTTAGCATTTTCAATCAGATAGGGAATACCGGAACATATACAATCAATTTCAGTCAGCTGGTCATTTTTCAGAATAACAGTGGCTTTTTTCCGGAAAACATTCCATTCATTGTCGAGATTTTCGGCACAATGTACAGCCTCAGAAATTTTATCGTTGTCAAGGAGCAGGCATATATCAGTTATTTCATTTAGCATATTATTACATTTTTTGTTAATCCATACAGAAGAAAAAATACTTATTATTATCATAGTACAAAGAATACAGATACTTATTCTTATGCGTGTCATGAATATCCCTCCTTTTTTTCGGCTATATGCGGTGAATTTCCGTTTTTATCGACAATAAAAAAATGTCCTTGTGTATCGGCGGTCATTATGAAGACATCATCGAGTTTCAGGTTCAGGGAATCGAGAATTTTTTCAATACTTCCCTGAACTCCCATGACTTTCACGGCTTGCGGAATAACTTTCCCGTCTGAAACTATTACTTGCGGAGGGTCATAATTTTTAACTTTCAGTCCGAGGTCACTTCTTTCCGGAGTGTCAACGGACTGTTTTTTCATTACGGAAATATTTCCGGTAGTCTCGACTATCGCAAACTGAACGTCTTCAATATCAAAAACTTCCTTTTCCCGTAATGACATCATTAAATCATCTACTGAAAAGCGTAATTCCTTTAAAGTCTGAGGGTCTGTTTTACCGTTCCGGATAATTATTTTAGGACTTCCTGAAATCATTTTTCGGAATTTAGGGAAAACAAGATTTATCCATGATATTATCACTTCAAAACATACCAACGCAAGTATAGGAGTGATACCCAGTAAAAGCGGTATATCAGTATCTTCAAGCGGTAACGTAGCGATATTTGATATTAAAATAGTTATAACGAGTTCTGAGGGCTGTAGCTCACCAAGCTGGCGTTTACCCATAAGCCTCACCGAAAATATAACCAGAATGTATAAAATAAGTGACCGTATAAGAATAATACTCATTAAAGAAATAAGCTCCTTTTTCTGATTTTTACTTATTATTTCCGATAATTTATTCAGTATACAAAACAAAAAAGCTCTGTAAGAAACTACAGAGCCTTTCTGAAAAAAAGAGAGATATTTTCAGTGAGTATCTGAAAAACTGTCGCTATATGAAACGGCTTTTCAGATACCCACAGTCTCTTTATTGACGATTATTTTTTAAATCTTTTATTGTATTCCTTGTAAGCCTTGACTATAATTTCCGCACAGAGTTCGTCGCCGAGTTCCGCACTGTTAAGACACAGTGAATACTGGTCTTTATCCTGCCATAACCTGCCTGTATTGACGTTATAGAACGTTTCACGACGTTTATCGGCTTTTTTCATGATGCTTTCAGCTTTATTTTCGGGTATATGATACTCTTTTATAGCACGTTGTATACGGTTCTCAACAGGTGCGTATATATAGACATTGAAACAGCCTCTTTCTTCGAGTACATAGCTACCACATCTGCCGACGAGTACAAAACTGTTTTCATTGTCAGCGAGTTCATTTATTATTCTGCTTTCCATAAGGAAAACCTTATCTGAAAGAGGTAAATTTTCTTCCATTGACCGAGCAGGATTCGCCGACATAAGCAGTGAATACAGAAAACTTGTCGGAACGCTTTCCTCAGCGGTTTCGAGGTGTTCCGGAGCTATTCCACATCTTTCAGCGGTCATTTCAAGAATCTGTCTGTTATAGTAGTTTATACCGAGCTTTTCAGCGGTAAGCTTTCCGATTATACTTCCTCCGCTTCCGTACTGACGTTCTATAGTTATAATTTTTTTCTGCATTGGAAGCACCTCCTGAATTTTTTACTATAACTACATTATACCATGTTTTACACATATTTCAAGCGGAAAATATGAAAATTTTGTGAAAAAACTAAATTTCTATGTTTTGTACAATATTAATACAACGGTTTTGTACAGAATGACTATCAATCATCATTCCGGATAATTTCCAGTATAATTTTTTCAACGGTGTGTTCGCTTACTTCGGAGACGGTCAGACGGAAGATACCGGATATAGCAGATTCATTTTTTTCAGGGATATGTTCCATAACTTCGGTGACCCAGCCACCGACGGTATTATATTCAGTCTGTATTGAATTTTCGTCAAGGTCAAGCTGTTCTAACATATCGTAAACGCTCATATCACCGACGATTTCAAACTTATCCGGAGCGATTTTTACTATACGTGTTACTATTTCGTCGTCTTCGTCGTAAATTTCCCCGACAAGTTCTTCAATGATGTCCTCAAGAGTTACGATACCTTTAGTACCGCCATACTGGTCAACTACTACAGCGAGATGTACTTTTGAACGTTGCATATCACGCATGGCTTCACTTATCAGTTTGCAATCGGCGATATGTGGGACTTCCTGAATGATGTCATTAATATCGCTACCACCCTCGACTATCATTTTGAAAAATGCCTTGTTTGTAATGATACCTACAATATCGTCAAGACTTTTTTCGTATACGGGCATACGTGAATACATTTCAGTAGTAAAAATTTCCTTTATTTCCTCGATAGTGGAATTTATTTCAATACCGGTTACTTTAACACGAGGTATAAGAATTTCGTCAACTGTTATCTCGTCAAATTCCAACGCACTTTTTACAAGTTCGCTTTCCTGTTCTTCGATAACGCCTTGTTCTTCGATTTCGTCAATCATGTACTTAAGTTCATCTTCCGTGACGCTTGGTGGTTCTTCACCGGTAGACAGTAGTGATGATATTTTATTTAGTACGAATACAGCCGGTTTCAGAACGGTAACGAGTACGGAAAGCGGATTCGCAAAAAGAAGTGCTAATTTTTCGGCGTTACGTTTGGCGTAAGATTTAGGGAGAACCTCGCAGAAAATGAGTACAAGAACGGTTATGACCGCTGTAGAAATACCTGCTCCGTTTTTTCCGAAAATGCTTACAAAAAGTAGCGTACTGACA
>CAMWUB010000030.1 GCA_947177345.1 uncultured Ruminococcus sp.
ATGTGATGTCGATGACTGAAAGAGATGTAGAAGATTTTGCGACGGCTCTTGTAAACGCCAAAAAAAACGTACACAAATGTAAATGCTGTATGAACCTTACGGAGCGTGAAATATGTCCTATATGTTCATCTGACGGACGGAATAAAAATATAATATGTGTTGTGGAAGCTCCTCGAGATGTCACGGCTTTCGAGCGTACACGGGAATATCACGGCGTTTATCACGTACTTCACGGACTTATTTCCCCTCTTGATAACGTAACTCCCGACAAGATACACATAAGAGAACTTATTTCAAGAATTTCAGGCGGAAAAATAAATGAAGTAATAATGGCAACAAATCCGACTGTCGAGGGCGATACCACCGCAATGTATATAGCCGGACTTCTTAAACCGTTAGGTGTGAAAGTCACAAGGCTTGCATTTGGCTTACCGGTAGGAGCTAATCTCGAATATGCCGACGAAGTAACTTTATATAAGGCACTCGAAAACAGAAACGATATGTAAAAAAAGGACGGTTTAAACCGTCCTTTTTAGTATACTATATTATATATAATAATACCATTTTCTGAAATATCCCTGATTAAGTCTGAATTATCATAATAAACTTTTTCTATAAAATCGGGTAAATTATGGGCAGATAAAATATTCCCTGTTTCACCGAGTTTTAAATAATAATCCTGTCCGGAATCGTTGTCTTTAATATCCAGTGAATACATATCGCCGGAAATCCTGACATTAAAATCATATGATTCAGTATGATAATGACAGTCAAGATATTTTGCATGAAAATCTGTTGAAAAATCCCAGAATGACGGCATTTCCTGATGTGGCAGTATATATGTTATATTATTGTCTTTCATAGTATAGAAACGTTCCGGACTTTCCGAAAATCCAAGTGAACTTATATTCTGACTGAAATTCTTTTCAAGACTGTTTTTCCGTGATACCCATATTACACCGTATACAGAAAAAGTTATCAATAAGCATATAATCATTACAGAAATAACTATAAATATTGTACGTCTTATTCTGTTCCATTTTATGCCGACTGCTGTTTTTTCGGAAATTTCATTAACCATTTCTTTATCCTCCCTTAAAAGTCTGTCAATCGATACGCCGAAAATGTCACTTATTTTGACGATAGTATTCAAATCCGGATAACTTTTCCCGTTTTCCCAGTTTGAGACAGTCTGTCTTGTAACGAAAAATATTTCTGCAAAATCTTCCTGTGACATATTGTTTTCCGTCCGTATCTGTTTTATTGATTTACCTATGTTCATAAAAATCACCTCCTTTTGTGAATATTATAAACCGGAATTTCTGAAAAGTAAAGCAACAAACCTTTTACACGTCCGCAAATATTCTTTGCGTACCTGTTTACAGCCTGAAATTTAACACGCCGGATACAAAAAAAGCCGGAAAAAATCCGGCTTCTGATATTATACTTTTTTTTTGATAGTCCTTTTAACGATACCTTTAAGACGTTCACAGGTATCGTGCGGAAATTCCGTCACGAATTTTACGGCGTGCTGATGTGCTTCTTCCTGTGAAAGTTTAAGAAAATTATGAAAAAACATATATACTTCATTGAAATTTGAAAATATTTCCTTTACAGCCTTTTCGCCCTCTGCCGTAAGTACTACACTATTACAGAAATCTTCATAGACCAGCCCGCAGTTAGCCATACATCGTAACATTTTGCTTACACTCGGGCGTGACACTCCTAAATGCCTTGCAATACTCACACTCCGGACGTACTCATCTACTTCGGAAAGTTCTTTTATAGCGATAAGATATTTTATATGTCCTGCACAGTGTTTCATTTAAACCCTCCTTTACTTGTCGGAATCAATAAGATGCCAGTAACCTTTCAGATAAACACCACCTGAAATAATAGTCAATGCCGTTGAAAACCATATCAGCACCGGAATAATTATATTATACATGATATTTTTCACACCGGAAGAAATACTGAAATCAAAATCATGACTTATACTTAACCATAAAAGTGCCACTACTATAGATACCATAGTAAACGCCGTCTTGAGTTTTCCCCATATGCCAGCCGGAACTACTATTCCGCTATCTGATGCAAGAAGTCTCAGACCGGATACCATAAATTCCCTCGCACTTATTATGATAAGCGGTATCGCACCCATTTTTATTTCCGGTATCTCGACGAAAACCGTCAGGGCGGATATAACAAGTACCTTATCTGCGAGAGGGTCAAGAAATTTTCCGAAATTGGTTACAAGATTATGTTTTCTTGCTATTTTTCCGTCGAGAGCGTCTGTAATAGAAGCTCCGGCGAAAATAACCAGTGCTATCAGATAATGAAACGGAATTTTCCAGTACATGAAAAGCAGAAAAAACGGTATCAAAAAAACCCTCAACAAAGTAAGCCTGTTTGGAAGATTCATTAACCTATCACCTCTCCGATTAAATCGTAATCAAGTGTATCAGTAATTTTAACGTTCACGTATTCACCGACGACTATCGGCTTATCAGAAGTAAAGAAAATTTTACCGTCAATATCGGGGGCATCCATAGCAGTACGTCCGAACCAACATTCAGCGAGACGGTCAAAACCTTCAACGACTGTTTCAAATACTTTACCCATAAGTTTCTGATTATTTTCAGCACTTATCAACATCTGCTGTTCCATTATGACATCTGCACGATGATTTTTAACTTCGTCGTCAATCTGATTTTCAAATTCAGATGCTTTTGTACCCTCTTCCTGTGAGTAAGCAAAACAACCCAGTCTGTCAAAGCGGATTTTCTGTATAAACTCCGATAATTCCGTAAACTGTTCTTCAGTTTCGGACGGGAATCCGGTTATAAGAGTAGTACGCAAAATGACATTAGGAATTTTTTCCCTTATATGTGTGAAAAGATTTTCAAGATTTTCACGATTACCCCACCGGTTCATTTTATCGAGAATTTCACCGTTACAGTGTTGTATCGGAATTTCAAGATACTTGACAAGTTTTTCTTCGCTTGCTATGGTATCAAGTAACTCGTCGGTGATTCTTTCCGGATAGCAATATAATGTGCGTATCCAGTGAATGCCGTCAATCTTGCACAGACGGCGGAGAAGTTCAGGTAATTTTGATTCACCGTATAAATCCTCGCCATATCGTGAAGTATCCTGTGCGATTACTATTAATTCAGTAACGCCGTGTTCTGCTAACCATTCGGCTTCTTTTACGACTTCTTCTATCGGAACGCTCCGGAATTTTCCTCTAATCTGAGGAATAGCACAATAAGTACAGCAGTTTGAACAGCCCTCCGCAATTTTGAGATACGCAAAAAACGGCAATGTAGAAATAATTCTTTCACCTGTGAGTTCAGCGTCAAGTTTCGGAGCAAAATTTATATATCTTTCACCTTTCATTACGTGGTCTAAGATGTCAACAATATCTTTGTTGTTGCCTATTCCTATGACGGCATCGGCTTCCGGAAACAGTTCAGCAGTTTCTTCCCTGTAACGTTCCGTGAGACAGCCTGTAATAACTATTTTTTTGATAGTTCCTTCTTCTTTGAGTTTAGCCAGTTCGAGAATAGTCTCGATAGCCTCCTCTTTTGCAGACTGTATAAATCCGCAGGTATTCACAACTGCAATATCAGAAAGTCCAGGTTCTGTGACCAGCTTATAACCATGACTTTTAAGTTTATACAGCATTCTTTCCGAATCAACTAAATTTTTTGAACAGCCTAACGATACCATTCCAACTTTAACCGGCATAATATTAATCCTCCTGACAATCAAGGTATTCACTTACACAATTATTTATTTCCTCATAACTGTAACCGTATCTTACAAGTGAGTTCCTTACTTTTTCTATTGATTTTCTGTCATCTTTGTCCGTGAGCAGACGGACATATTTTGTTTTTAATAAATAATCGAGATTTTCCGTAAATTTTTCCGTATAAATCTGTAAAACATCTTCCGCAAGATATTCGCCGATACCTTTCAGTATTATTTCATGCTTTGCACGACGATAGCCGTATTTTCTGCCCTCGACGTACCGGAACGCTAATTTTTCAGCGTAACGCTCATCACTGATAATTCCGGATTCTTCGAGTTTCCGCACGACAGCCTTACATAAATTTTCATTCTTATAAGTTTTAACGAGTTTATCGCACATTTCCTTAGCGGAATAGTCCCTGTAATCGAGACAGTAAAGGGCATACTGATAAGCACGGCGGAAATTTGAGGCGTATATTATTTTACGGAGTTCGGGGCGTGAGAGTTCCATACCCTCACGCACACCGAAATCAGCTATTATATCTGCGTGGAGATAGATTTTTTTATCATTATCCATCTCCACTTCAAAAGTAGTACCCTTGTAAACTTTTACATAAATTATTTTCATTATTCTTCAGCTGGTGTAAATTCTTCAAAATCCTCTTCCATATCCTCGATAACTTCCTCAGTATTGGCGGAAACATCTTCAGTATTGCCGGAATCATTTGCAGAATTTTTAAGTTCTTCTAGACGGGCGAGTATTTTTCCCTCGATTTCTTTCATAAGTTCCGGATTATTTTTAAGTAATTCCTTTACATTGTCCCTACCCTGACCGAGTTTCTGGTCATTATAGCTGAACCATGAACCACCTTTCTTGATAACGTCGAGTTCAACAGCTATATCGAGGACTTCACCGACACGGGAAATTCCCTGACCATACATCATATCAAAAGTAGCCTCTTTAAACGGCGGTGCGACTTTATTTTTTACGACTTTGCAACGTGTAGATGCTCCGACAATTTCGCCGTTATTCTTGATAACCTCGCCTTTTCTTACTTCAATGCGGACAGATGCATAGAATTTCAAGGCACGACCGCCGGGGGTAGTTTCGGGATTACCGTACATAACGCCTATTTTTTCACGAACCTGATTGATAAAGATAGCTACACAATTTGATTTTGAAATAGCACCGGTAAGTTTCCGCATAGCCTGTGACATAAGTCTTGCAAGCTGTCCAACGTGCAAATCGCCCATATCGCCGTCTATTTCCGCACGGGTGGTCATTGCGGCTATGGAGTCAATAACAATAACGTCAATAGCACCGGAACGTATAAGGGCTTCAGCGATTTCAAGAGCCTGCTCACCGCTGTCGGGTTGTGAAACAAGTAAATCATCTGTATTTACTCCGAGTGCCTTTGCGTAATTAGGGTCAAGAGCGTGTTCAACGTCGATAAAAGCAGCATCTCCTCCTAGTTTCTGAGCCTGTGAAATTACAGACAGTGCAACGGTAGTTTTACCGGAACTTTCAGGACCATATATTTCAACGATACGTCCCTTAGGTACGCCACCTATGCCGAGTGCCATATCAAGACGCATAGAACCTGTCGGGATAGCGTCTACGTTAAGAGTTTCAGTCTGTCCGAGACGCATTACTGCACCTGCTCCGTATTTCTTTTCAATCTGCTTGATTGCGTTTTCAAGAGCGAGTTTTTTACCCTCATTAGTTGTATTACGTACAACCGGTGTTTTTTTAGCGAGTTCCTTTTTAGCCATTATAAAACCTCCTGTTTCTGAGCCGTCACTGACCTGATAATTTTCTGTAAGTCACAGCTGAATGTTATATTATGAAAATCATTATGTTCAAGAATATTTCCGACTTCCTCGTGTTGATTATCGCCGAACTCAAACATTATATAGCCACCATTTTTCAGGGAATTTTTCCATAACGGAATCATTTTCCTGTAGAAGTCGAGACCATCTGAACCACCATAAAGAGCCGTTACCGGTTCAAAAGTAACTTCTTTCTGTAGAGTGTCCATCTCGTTCTGTGTGAGATACGGCGGATTTGAAACTATTATATCAATTCCGGAAAATTTTTCAGCAGTTTCTTTTTTAAGGACATCGGAACAGAATATTTTAATATCTGAATCATTTATTTCAGAATTTTTCCGGATTACCTCTACTGCCTTTTCCGAAAGTTCAACGGCAATTACTTCTGATTCAGGTATTTTCTTACTCAGAGCAATTGCTATACAACCGCTTCCGGAACACAAATCGGCTATAACCGGACGAGTTATATTATTTTTTCTGCATAAACTGATTACGTTTTCAATAAGTAGTTCAGTTTCCGGACGTGGTATGAGTACATTTTCATTGACCGTCATTTTATAGCCGTAAAATTCCCACGTACCGAGAATATATTGCAAAGGGTATCCGCCGGAACGTTTTTGTACCATAGCGAGAATTTCTTCACGGTCAGTGTCCGGAAAATCTTCAAATATGCATTTTGTATCAAAATATGCGGATTCTATACCATTTTCCGACATAATCGAAACACATTCACGGAAAAATTTACTGTTTACCATTTATCCTCCGATTTATCTTCCGGAATACATTCTTTAAGAGCTGTTATTGCAATTTCAATCATACTGTCGTCGGGTTCACGAGTAGTTATACGTTGCATAGCAAGCCCCGGAGCTGATAATATTCTTGTAAACAAATTATCATGATTTCCGGCAAGTCTGATACATTCGTATGATATTCCCACTATGAACGGCAACAATACTAATGATGCAACTATTCTCTGCCATGTGACCGTAAACGGTACGAGGCACATAACCAGTATACTTATTATGAGTACTATAAATATGAAACTTGTTCCGCACCTCTTGTGAAAGCGTGATTGTTTCCGGACGTTTTCGACTGTAAGAGGTAATTCTGCCTCATGACACGCTATAGTTTTGTGTTCCGCCCCGTGATACTCGTATTGTCGTCGGATATCTTTCATAAGGCTTACGAGTGCCATATATCCGACAAAGATTACTATTTTAACGATTCCCTCCAGTACAGAACGTATTATTCTTTTTTCAGCGATTCCTGAAAATAATCCGACTATCCACTTCGGAAGAAACATAAAAAGTCCCACAGCCATGATTATACCGATAAACATTCCGATATACATTATTACATCGAATATTCCCGATTGTTCTTCTAACTCCTTTTCCTCTTCGGTGAGCTGTTTTTCAGCGGATTTCATCATATATTTATAGCCTCTAATCATTGACTCAACAAAATTAACACAACCTCTTACAAGAGGCGTTTTCTTATACCACGGAGCATTTTTACCATTGTTTTCGTCCCATGTTTCGAGGTCAATAGAACCGTCAGGCAGTCGACACGCCATAGCTCCTTTATTAGGACCTAACATCATTATACCCTCAATGAGTGCCTGACCGCCTATTTTGGATTTAAATTTTTCATTGGATTGATTTTTTCCCATAAATTAAATATCTCCTATTGTGTTTTTGCCGGAAGTACGATAGTAACAGTTGTACCTTTGCCCTCACCGGCACTTGAAATATCCATAGTACCCTTATGCATGGCAATAATTTCATCTGCAACCGCAAGCCCTATACCTGAACCACGTCTTGTATGATTGGCTTTATAGAACTTTGTCTTGACTTTCGGTAAATCAGATTCTTTTATACCGCAACCGGTATCAGATACGGTGACTATAATTTTACCGTCAGATTCGGAAGCGTTTATAGTAATCGTATCACCGGCAGACGAATATTTCACAGCATTGTCTATGATATTTATGAAAACCTGTCGTATACGGTTTTTATCGCCGAAAACAAACGGTAACATTTCGGGGTCATTGTAGATTAGCTTCATATTTTCCCGACGTGCTTTTTCACTGTAAATCCATACAGCGTCACCGAGTTCAGCGAGTATATCCATATTTTCTTTCTGTAGCGAAAAATGACCGTTCTGCATACGTGAAAAGTCAAGTAATTCCTCTACCATCTGTGAAAGTCTTTCCGTTTCATTTACTATCACTCGTACACCTTTCCGGACAGTTTCAGAATCCGCATTATCTTCAATCATGAGAGTTTCAGCCCAGCCCTTTATCGCCGTGAGTGGTGTTCTGAGTTCGTGCGAAACTGATGATATAAATTCATTTTTCATATCCTCTGCATTTGATAACTCATCAGCCATATTATTTATAGCAGTGCATAAATCGCCTATTTCGTCGTT
Source organism: uncultured Ruminococcus sp. (assembly GCA_947177345.1). Classification (GTDB taxonomy): domain Bacteria; phylum Bacillota; class Clostridia; order Oscillospirales; family Ruminococcaceae; genus Ruminococcus. The sequence goes on from CAMWUB010000030.1 coordinate 8,011, forward strand.
GCTGTTGTTATTGATTCTCACGGTGAAATCACCGATAGCTATTTTACGGGCTATACCGCTAATCTGTCTTATAGGTTTTACTATGGAATTTGCAAAATAAAAACCTGTTATTATTACAACAAGTACAATCGCAAGACAGACTACTGTTATTGCGATACCACTTGTTTTTATGTTCATGTCAATATCAGTGAGAGATGTTACCATACGCACGGAACTGTATTCACTGCTGAAAGAGTTCACCGGAACGGAAACAGCCATAATTTTTTCACCACTGGGCATTTTTCCGACATAATAACCCTCACCGGAAGACATAGCCTGCTCATAATCGGGCATTAACAGATTTCCGTCCGGTGAGAATCCAGAAGAAGTCAGGACTACACGACCTTTGGAATTTATTGCCATGAGTTCTATTTTGTCCTTTTCATTGAAAGTTTCAAGCATATTACGCATTTCAGCGGAAAAATTCGCCACATTATCCTGCGAATATACACTTAATACACTTGTTACAGCATTTAACTTTGATACAAGATACTGTCTCGCCGAACTATAGAAATAACTTTGTATTGCATATATAAAAGCAAGGTCAAGCATGAACATTACCAGTACTACAACGCCTAAATTATTTATAATCCAGCGTCTTGTTATACTTTTTTTAGCCATTACTGATTATCATTCCATTTATAGCCATAACCCCATATAGTTATTATATACTTAGGGTTTGACGGTTCATCTTCTATTTTCATTCGGATTCTTCTTATATTCACGTCAACTATTTTGTCGTCACCGTAATAGCTTTCGCCCCATATATGATTCAGTATACTTGCACGGTCAAGAGCGGTGTTTTTATTGTTCATAAAAAATTCAAGTATCTGGTATTCTACCTGAGTGAGTTCAATAGCCTTGCCGTTTTTAGTGACTGTACGGCTTTTGAGATTCAGCGAAAAAGGACCAGATTCAATAACAGATTGTTTTTCATTTTTTATGAAACTCATGCAGACACGCCTGTAAATAGCGTCCACTCTTGCGGTAAGTTCCGACGGTGAAAAAGGTTTAGTTATATAATCGTCCGCACCAATCATAAGACCGCTTACTTTATCCATTTCCTGAGTACGTGCGGTAAGCATGATAATCCCGATTGTAGAACTTTTTTCACGGATTCGTTTGCACACCGTGAAGCCATCTATACCAGGCATCATTATATCTAACAAGACTATATCAAAATTACCGTGTTCCATTTCAAAAGTTTTCAGAGCTGCTTCACCGCAATCGACATCAACGACTTCATAGCCTGCTCGCTGAAGATTTATCACGACAAATTCACGGATAGTTGTTTCATCTTCGCATATAAGTATACGTTTCACAAAAAATTCAACTCCTTTAATAAATTACTCTCTGCACCTGAATCCTATAGCGACATCGCCCTCCGTGACTGAAAGACCGTCAGTATTAGAATCCTGAAAAGGTATATAAGCAAGATATGCTGAATCGCCTTTTGTATGCAGAAGCATATATCCATTAGAAATTCTGTCATCTAATGAGGGTGCATCAGCAGAAAAATAAATCCTTAATAATTCCCTGCCGGTTTTGCCGTCCTCATATGAACAGAAAACTATTTCATCATTTATGAAATCATGTTTTATTGTGACATGATTTTCCCACTTTTCCGGAAAAACAAATATATAACCGTCACTTGTATCATAATATGAAGTATATTTTTTTTCAAGCTTGTTGTTTTTTCCGACAAAAAACCATTCAGTTATTTTAATCTGTTCACTTTCGGAAACGTTTTCGTAACCTAATGAAATTTTCTGTACAGGTATTTCCGGAACACCATCGCCGTCAATATCGAAAGAGTTACACCCTGACGGTCTGACCGTGAAAGATGATTCATCTGACGTTGAAAACACTTTCTTAAGACTGGTGTTATCCATATAGACAATATCTGTCTGAATAAGTCCGGTACCTGTGATAGCATCTATATAAAGACCGGTGTGTTCCTCGTCGATTTTACCATAACTGATATTATCAAATTCGGTAAAATTTCCGCTGAGATTACAACTATATCTGTAATAAAGACCGTCCTCTTTCAGACGGAAAGTTTCAGCCGAGGCGGTACTTCCGGAAGTAGCACCGGATAATAAAAGTAATTCATTTTCATTATCGCCGTCAAAATCCGTGACATCTATAAATGAATATGATTCCGAAAAAGTTTCTTCTATGCTACCACCAGAGTAGTTATATATAGATACGTTTTTTTCTGAACGGTTTATCAGACTACTTCCGATAATAAGGTTAGTACGGTCATTAGAGCCGAGTTTTGAAATCATTACTTTTTCTATTTCAGCACCTTTAGCCGGAGTATCACAGACAGAACGCCATTTATCGTCTGAACGGTCAAGAATATTTATTCTAAGCGAATTTTCTTCAAGGGCTATGCTGTTTTTTTCATAGAAAACAACCGCTTCAGATTCGCCGTCACCGTCTATGTCCTCGACTATGAAAGCAGACAGATATTTTCCGGATTTAGGATATTTCAGACTTATTGAAGTTCCTGTAACGTCCGTCAAAGCACTGTAAATCTGTTCCTGTTCAACGCTCAGTTTAGGAGGTGACAGCAGATTATCAATACTCGAACTGAACGCACAGCCGGTAAGCAGAATTACCGGAAGAATAACAAATAATTCAATAATTTTCATAT